>JAGPUY010000100.1 GCA_018067265.1 Oceanihabitans sp.
GAAGACATGCCGGAAGCAATAGTAGTTGGTGTTAACCAATTAGATAAACGAAGAGAGGATACTAATTATTCAGAACAAAGCTCTTTACCTTTGGATTCTGGTGCAGATTTTTTTGAGTTTTTAGGTATGGAGCTCGTTCCGCATTTAGAAAAAAAATACAGAACAGAAAACTTTAAAGTGGCAGTTGGTCATGGGGATACCGCAAATTTCATTAACTATTACATGTTAAAACCATTGCCGTTATTTCAAGCGTATATTAGTATTAGTCCAGATTTAGCGCCAGCTATGTCTACGTATATTCCGGAAAGGTTAAAAAGCTTTGAGACGAAACTCTTTTATTATTTAGCAACATCTACAAATGATGTAAAATCGATAAAAGCAAAAACCGAAACACTAAACACCAGTATAGCAGCGGTAGATAATAAAAATGTGCTTTATAATTTTAATACTTTTGAAGGTCCTTCGCATTATGCGTTACCCGCACATGCGATTCCAAAAGCATTAGAAAGTATTTTCTTGGTTTTTCAGCCAATTAGTAAAAAGGAATACAAAGAAACTATTCTTAAATTGGAAGGTTCACCAGTAGCTTATTTGTTAGATAAATATCAAACTATTGAGGATTTATTCGGAATAAAAAAACAAATATTAGTGAATGATTTTAAAGCGATATCTGCAGCAATAAATAAAACGGAACAATACAATTACTACGAAGAATTAGGGAAATTAGCACGTAAGCAATATCCAGAAACCATGCTAGGAAACTATTATTTAGCACGTTTTTACGAAGAAACTAACGAACCTAAAAAAGCAATGAAAACCTACCAAACTGCATTTATGTTAGAAGAAATAGCAGGATTGACTAAGGATTTAATGCTGGAGAAATCGGACGAGATTAAAGCAGATTTCGGCTATTAAATAGCATTCAGTCTTCCGGAATTTCGGAGCATTTTATACAAGAATAATTGTATCAGTAATTAAAAAAGTTTCCGTTTTCACGGAAAGTAAACATGGCTAAAGTAAAAACGACTTTTTTTTGTCAAAACTGTGGATCCCAATATGCCAAATGGCAAGGACAATGTACTTCTTGTAAAGAGTGGAACACTATAGTAGAAGAGGTGATTCAGAAACCAGAAAAAAGCGATTGGAAAACACCAACATCTTCTAGTAAACGCGTTTCAAAACCACTAACTATTAATGCTATAGATGCCTCAGAAGATGCAAGGTTAAACACACAAGATGAAGAGTTTAATCGCGTGCTTGGTGGTGGTATTGTACCAGGATCTTTAATCCTTTTAGGCGGAGAGCCAGGAATTGGTAAAAGTACATTACTGCTTCAAATAGCATTAAAACTTCCATATAGAACCTTATATGTCTCTGGAGAAGAAAGTCAGAAACAAATAAAAATGCGAGCAGAACGTATTCATGCAAATAATGATACCTGCTTTATTCTTACAGAAACCAAAACCCAAAATATATTTAAACAAATTGAAGCGCTAGAACCAGATATTGTAGTTATAGATTCGATACAAACCCTACATAGCGATTATATAGAATCGTCTTCTGGCAGTATTTCGCAAATTAAAGAATGTACTACAGAGCTTATAAAATTTGCTAAAGAAACAGCAACACCTGTTATTTTGATTGGTCATATTACTAAAGATGGAAACATTGCAGGGCCAAAAATATTAGAACACATGGTAGATACCGTTTTACAATTTGAAGGCGATAGAAATCATATATTTAGAATTCTACGTGCCAACAAAAATCGTTTCGGATCGACTAATGAAATAGGTATTTATGAAATGCAAGGTTCTGGTTTAAAAGAAGTCTCTAACCCGAGCGAAATATTAATTTCAAAAAAAGATGAAGAATTATCTGGTAACGCGGTTGCTTCTACAATTGAAGGCTTAAGACCACTCATGATTGAGGTGCAAGCATTGGTAAGTACGGCTGTTTATGGTACGCCGCAGCGTAGTGCAACTGGGTTCAATGCCAAAAGATTAAACATGCTTTTAGCGGTTTTAGAAAAGCGAGCAGGTTTCCGTTTAGGTGCAAAAGATGTCTTTTTAAATATTACTGGTGGTATATCTGTAGATGATCCAGCTATAGATTTAGCAGTTGTGGCAGCTATTTTATCTTCCAATGAAGATGAAGCGCTACCAAAAGATTACTGTTTTGCAGCAGAGGTTGGTTTGTCTGGTGAAATTCGTCCAGTGCAACGTGTGGAACAGCGTATTTTGGAAGCTGAGAAACTCGGTTTTTCAACTATTTTTGTATCAAAATATAATAAAATAGCTATCAAACCGAAAGGAATCAAGATACAATTAGTCTCCAAAATTGAAGATTTAGTAGCTTTAATATCTTTTTAAAAGCTTAATAATTAGTTTTTTATGTCTAAAAAGTGCAGTTTAAAGAATTTTTCTTACCGATAATCGAGTTTATTTATTTAGTAAAAAGTAAAGTAAGATGTTTGTGCTTCTATTGTGATAAATTTGTTACAGTTTAAAACTGTTTCGGTTTATTATTTTAGAAGTCTTCCCTCAAGATTTTAAGATTTAGATTAAATAGTCCCAAACTATTAAAACTTAAACCCAAACCTAAATGTCTGGCATGGATATGGATATCATGCTATTATATTTAAAAAGATTACCTACTTATGAAAAATCACTTACGATTCTTTGCGCTTTTTTTAAGCTTATTTACTTGCAGTTTAGTTACCTATTCTCAGAACCTAAAAGATATTGACAATGATGGCGTCTTAAATAGTATAGATGTTGACGATGACAATGATGGTGTTTTAGACACAATAGAATGTCCAGCAATTTCTGGAGCAGCTTCTCCAAAGTCAGACGCTGTGCGTTGGTCTAAAAACGAATATGATATTTTTGTTATTGGTAATAATACCAACGGTTTAGGGTATCAAGAGTCCGGTTTTCAAGAAGAAGTTTATAATAAAGGACAAGTGTTAACTGTTTTAAATGGTGCCAATGATTATTTGTTTCCAGCTAGTTC
The DNA here is from genome assembly GCA_018067265.1 of Oceanihabitans sp. Lineage (GTDB taxonomy): Bacteria > Bacteroidota > Bacteroidia > Flavobacteriales > Flavobacteriaceae > Oceanihabitans. The sequence goes on from JAGPUY010000100.1 coordinate 3,013, forward strand.
TCAGGTAAATGGGTCTGGATCAGAAAGTATCGGTACTTTTGCAAATGGGACTTTAGATTTTGAAGATAATTATGTATATAGATCTTATGAAATCGATGAGTTTAGAGCAACAACTTCTGGAGGTTTTATTTCTGGTAATTCTGGTTCTGGAATCTATGTATATCCAGAAGTTGGAAATCAAACAGGAGATTATTATACCGTAAATATTAATTTTACGGAACCAGTTGCTTCATTTAGTTTTGACCTGGTAGATATATATGATACCAATGCAGATACCGCTGTGGTTAACTATGAGGTGTATGCAGATGATGTTTTGGTTGCTTACTTTAGTGATTCCTATTTTGGAAATGATGCAACAGG
>JAGPUY010000103.1 GCA_018067265.1 Oceanihabitans sp.
ATACCCAAAATGAAAAACACTTAATAAAAAGAATATCAGAATTTTTTGCTTCATAATTATTTTTTAGACCTTGCAACAACCTAAAGTCTATTATTAGATTTTTGAACACCTTTGCAAAAGCTTTGGTATTTAAAGACGCAAAAATAGAAAATATCTAATAGGTATTAATTACAATATTACAATTTATAACAACTTGTTATTCTTAACGATTACTTAAATGCTGAAATTAAATTATTCGAATCTAAAAATGGAATGTGGCACAGACGAAGCTGGTAGAGGCTGTTTAGCTGGTCCAGTTACCGCTGCTGCTGTGATTTTGCCTGATAATTTTGAGAACAAAATACTTAACGATTCTAAACAATTAAGCGAAAAAAAGCGCGATTTATTACAACCAATTATTGAAACGGAAGCTATCTGTTTTGGTTTTGCGCATGTTTTTCAAGAGGAAATAGACGAAATAAACATTTTAAACGCTTCCATTTTGGCTATGCATAAATCTATTGCCGGCTTAAAACAAGTTCCTAACTTTATAATTGTAGATGGAAATAGGTTTAAACCTTATAAAGATATTCCGCATGAAACCATTATAAAAGGAGACGGAAAATTTTTAAGTATTGCTGCTGCTTCCGTTTTAGCGAAAACCTATCGCGATGCATATATGAACACAATTCATGAAGAATTCCCGATGTATAATTGGAAACAAAATAAAGGATATCCGACAAAAGAGCACAGAGCAGCGATTAGAAAATACGGAATCACGAAGTATCACCGAAAATCTTTTAGACTATTACCAGAACAGCTGCGTTTAGAAGTCTAAGTATTTCAAGTGAAGTTGAAGTTGAAGCTAAAAAAAGTTAAAAATTTTAGTTCCCTATAACTTCAAATACTTTAGACAGTTTAAGTGCTTTTTATAAACGCATTCCTATATTTGTACAAATCCCTTTTTACATGAAAAGAATCTGGAACCTTTTTCTTATTAGCCTTTTACTTATTAGTTGTAATCAAACCGATAAGCACATAAATACTACAGATTATATTCCAGAAAATGCTTCGGTAATTATACAGGTTAATAATTTAGAAAGTTTAAAAAGCAATCTAAACAATAATGATTTTTTAGAAGGCCTTCAGAAGAGTAAATCCTATACGAATCTAACCAACAAACTAGAAAACCTTAAACACTTAAATACTACAAATCCGCTTTTCGTTTGTTTTAGTTATGACCAAAAGGACAGCTTACAATACACCGTTATTACCAAACAAACACCCGATTTATTTGCTGTAGATTCGCTGCCAAATATTACGGTGGAAGCCTATTTGTTTCAAAGCTTGTCTATTAATAAAACAGAAATAGAAAAAAACATTACGTATACCACCTATAAAGACAGCATTTTTATTGCTTCGTCTAGCAAAGAAATTTTAGAAACTTCGCTAATTACCACAAATAAAGATGAAGATTTAAAAACTATTTTAAATACGGCAGATACAAAAAAACCGTTCTCTATACTGATTAACAATACAAACAAACAACCTATACAGTCCGTTTTTATTAAGGATTCCATTCCTTTTAAGACCTTTACCAATTATACACTTGTAGATGCAGATATTAATCAAGATGCTATTATATTAAACGGAATCACCAAAGCAACAGATTCTACAAAGAGTCTGATTAATATTTTTAAAAACACGATTGCTCAAGAGAATAGAACGGCAAGCCTTGCTCCTAGTAATGCCGATGGTTTTATGAGTTTTACATTTAATGATTTTACTGTTTTAAATGAAAATCTAAAACAATTCCGAAGTACCGATTCTTTAACACCCGAAACCACTCTTTTTGATAATATTGTGGAAGTTGGTATTATTTACGAAGGTAAAAACCAAGCTATCCTTTTAAACTCTTTAGATGTTATTGCAACAAAGGATGCATTACTAAATGATCAGAATTTAGTAGAAACCTACAGACAAATAGACATTTATAGTTTTAGTGAAGCGGGATTATTCTGCAGTACATTCTCTCCATTAATTACTTTTAACCAAGCGAATTATTATGCCAATGTGCATGATTTTTTTGTTTTTACAAAGACCAAAGAAGCATTAGAAAACATTATTGCCAACTTTCAAAACAAAACCACGTATAGCGAAAAAGAGTACTACCAAAGCACCAAAGAACATCTTACAAATGCTTCTTCTTTGCTTATGGTTGCAAATCCTTCCGCTTTAAAAAATATTATAAATCACAACTTTAAGGAAACCCTAAATCTTAAACTCGACCATTATAAAACTTCAGCTTTACAATTCGTATATGATACTAATTTCGCACATATAAACACAGTAATAAAAAAGAACAAGACACGAGTTCGAGAAAATTCGGTAACCGAATTATACAATATTAAATTAGATGCGGACTTAGTAAACCATCCGCAATTAGTAACGAATCATATTACCAAGCAAAAGGAAATTATTGTTCAAGACATAAAGAACAATCTATATCTTATTTCTAATCGAGGAAAAGTGCTTTGGAAAAAACAACTTCAAGGTCCCGTTTTAGGTGAAGTACAACAAATAGATATGTACAAAAACGGAAGGCTTCAATTAGCATTTGCAACTCCTAACCGCGTTTATGTTTTAGACAGAAACGGAAACAATGCTGCTCCTTTTCCTTTAAAGTTTAAGGATGCCATTACGCAACCTCTTTCGGTTTTTGATTATGACAACAACAAAAAATACCGACTATTAGTAACGCAAGGCAAAAACGTTTTAATGTATGATGCCAAAGGAAAAACAGTAAATGGTTTTAAATTTAAAACTGCAGAAAGCACTATTAATCATTCACCACAACATTTTAGAATTGGTCGAAAAGATTACTTGACTTTTAAAACAGATAACAAATTATATATTGTAGATCGCGTTGGTAAAACAAGAGTAACACCAAAAAATAAATACGCCTTTTCTAATCAAGCATTATACCTATATTATAACAAATTCACCACCACAACCAAAGATGGCAAACTGGTTAGCTTTAGTACCAACGGCACTAGTAGTATACAAAATTTAAATCTTGGTAGTAAACATCATTTAGCCACGACAACAAAAACATTAGTAGCCCAAACCGATAACAAACTAACCATAAAAAGTAAAACTTTAGACTTAGACTTTGGTAATTATGACATACCAAAGCTCTTTTATATCAATGATAAAATTTACGTTTCTGTAACAGACCTCCAAACGCAGAAAGTGTATTTGTATGATAGTAATGGTGTTTTACAAAATAATTTTCCGGTGTATGGAAACTCTGCAATTGTGCTAGACAATTTAGACAAAGACAACAACTTAGAGTTTGTAACCAAAGGGGAGAACAACACTATTATTATCTACCAAATAAACTAACAACCAAATAGTTAAACAAAAATAACTTGTTTTTTTTTATGTTTTTTTCAGGAAATTGTTAACTTTAGACTCTCCTTACTATTAACTAGCTACAGTGTAACCCAAAAAACATATAAATTATGAAAACACGTTATGTAGTACTAGTACTATTATCCTTTGCTATGTTCACAAATATTAGTTGTGACGAAGATGAAGACAACAATCCAGAGGAAGAAGCTTTATTTACTTCCACCAATTATATTTACGAAGGTGACTTGCGTAAATACTATTTAGCAACCGAAAACACAAGACTAGGCGACAGTATTGCGGTCTGGCAACAAGTTCCAGATTCGGATCCGGATTATGATGTTACCCAAAACTATATCGCGCAAGCAAATGCATCCATTGAAATCAATGGTATAGAATCGGATACTATTGTAAGTCCGGAAGAGGCATTTTTAATTATTAACCCAATCCCTCCAATTCCTCCTGCTCCTTCACCTTGTTTATGTTTAATTGTAAATAATACCATTGGTGCGCTTGCTTTACAAGTAGGAACCAATCAAATGAGTTTAACTATAACTTCTACAGAAGATGAAGAGACTTTGGTAAGCACAAACCCTAATTCACTATTAAGCACCATACCAAACACAAACAATACAGGAATGTATCAATCTTTCCAATTTGGACAAGAAGGTTTTATAGGAGAAGCAATGATCAGCGTGCAAACAGAAAATAACAGTTATTCGTTTCTAGCTGATTTTTATAATCCTCAGTGATAAATAACAGTCTATTAATACTTTAAATATTTGTAAATTAGTCTTCAATTAAATTTGAAGACTTTTTTTATGAAAAACAAACTGTTTTTATTCCTCCTTTTTCTTTCTACAACTAATTTCTTTGGACAAAGCACAAACGACTCTATTTATTCTAGTAATATTTACTCTTTGTTTATTAAAGCGAACCAATTTATATACGCTCAACAAGATTCCGCTTATCATTATTATAATGAAATAAATAAACTTGCCAAAAACAAAAACGACTTTGAAACTCTAATACATAGTATAAATGCATCCAATAAAAGTGCTGCACATTTTTACGATTTAGAGAGAATGAAAGCCAATTTCAAACAACTAGATTCTATTGTTTTAAAAAACGAAACCAAATTAAAAGAAATAGAAAATGCGCTGTTTTATACAAATTCAATAAACCAAGATAAAGGCATCTATTATTATTTATTAAATGATAATGAAAAATCTCGGAATGCCTTTCTTACTATTATTAACACAACAGAAGCATTAAAAGAAAAGGAATTAAATGTATATCATCTAGACCTATTAACCAGTGCGTATAGTTTTATAGCTAAAATGTATTTTAATGATGATAAGTATGATTTAGCAAAAGAATACTACACAAAGAATATTCATATTTTAGAAACAAAAAAAGCAGAAGATCTCTATAAAATTAATAGAAACTATAGTTTACTAGCCGAAGTTTTAAAAAATCAAAAACAATACACATTATCTAATTCCTACTTTAAAAAATCACTAGCGTTCAACTTGAACAATAACGGAAACTCTAGTAGTATCATTACCGAAGCAAACCATTTACTAGAAAATTATTTGACTACAAACAAAATAGATAGTTCTACTTACTATCTAAAAATCATGAAAGATAATCTTTCTGAAAATCACCCAAGATGGAATGTTTTTCACGAAGCAAAAGCCAAAATTCTACAAGCAGAAAATAAATATGCTGAAGCAGAAAAAGAACTTCAAACAGCTTTAGAACTTATAAAGCAAAAATGGCAAAACCAACCTCATAATACTATTGCAGAAGCATATAACAACTTAGGTTTGCTACATGCAAAATTTAATCAGCCAGAAAAAGCTTTAGAAAATTATAATCTTGCATTGCAGCAATTTTCAATCAACGAAAATCCTTCCACTATTAATCAAACTACTGTTTTAAAAATATTAAAGAATAAAGCTGAAATTTTAAATGCATTGGCTAATGCTTCCGAAAGTTTAGAAACGGTTCATGAAGCCATACAAACCTTAGATCTATTAAAACCCAGTTTTAAAAACAATACCGACAAACTCTTTTTAATGGAAGAAGCTTTTCCTGTTTTCGAGTCTGGTTTAGAAGCCACCTACGATTTATACCAAACAACAAAACAAGATTCCCTTATAGACAAGGCTTTCTTTTATTCTGAAAAGAGCAAATCGGCACTTTTACTAGAAGCACTTTTAAGTACAAAAGCTACAGTGTTTGCTAATATTCCGAAGGAAATTATTGAAAAAGAACAAGTACTAAAATCGCAAATCAATCACATTGAAAAACAATTAAATCGTTCGGAAAACGAAAAACTAGAAGATGAATTATTCCAACTAAAAAAGGAATACCGAAACCTTATTACTACTATTGAAACCAACTACAAAAGCTATTATAATTTAAAATATAATTCGGAAGTTATTTCTGTAGATCAAGTGCAAAACCTTTTAAAACCAGAAGATGTATTGCTCTCTTATTTTTATGGAAACAACGCTATTTATACGATTGCTATTACTAAAACAACGAAAGACATGCAGATTTATAAGATAGATGCTGATTTAGAAGACGAAATTATTGCCATCTACGAAATGCTTAACAATCCGAAATCGGACTTAGAAACCTTAAATAGCAAAACATATGCTTTATATAAAAAGTTGGTTGCACCAAGTTTGGCAAACCGAAACGCTAAAAACCTGATTATTGTTGCAGATGGATTATTGAATTACATTCCGTTTTCCAGCTTAAATACAAATGCAACGAAGACCAAATATTTAGTAGAAGACTATGCCATTAGTTACGCGAACTCTGCTACTTTATTAAAACAACTTACCGAAAAAGAAGGTATCAATAATGAGGCACTTGCCTTTGCTCCTAGTTTTAATGCTTCGTCTTCCACACTTTTAGCATTACCAAATAATATCGAGGAAGCTACGTCCGTTTTACATTATTTTAAAGGAAAAACATTAACAAGCAAGCAAGCAACCCTTGAAAATTTTAATACAGAAAGCAGCAAATACGGCATTCTTCATTTTGCAACACACGCTATTTTAAATGATGAAACTCCGGAATACTCCTATTTAGCCTTTCAACCAAATGCTACCAATACCAATTTATTATATGTAAGTGATTTGTATAATTTAAATCTGAACACCAATTTAGTGACTTTAAGTGCTTGCGAAAGCGGTATTGGAAATCTGAAACGCGGGGAAGGCTTTATGAGTCTTGCGCGTGGCTTTTACTTTAGTGGTGCATCGAGTATCTCTAGTACGTTGTGGAAAATTAACGATGCTTCCGCTTTAAACATTATGGATGCTTTTTACAAAAACTTATCTAAAAAGGAAACAAAAGACAGCGCGTTACAAAAAGCACAAGTTGCTTTTTTAAACACGAATAAACAGAATGCTTTAGTACATCCGTATTATTGGTCGGGATTTGTAATTTCAGGAAACACGGCAGCTTTAGCTTCTAGCAGTAATTTGTTATGGTATGTATTAGCTGCAGTGGTATTTATTATACTTGGAGGAATACTTAGAAAACGTAGAAGATAAAAAATATAAAGTTGTGGATTCCGCATCTAGTGCGGAATGACAAAGAGTGTACAAATCGTATCAAAAATCATTTCGTATTACAACTTCTCGATACTATTCCAATAAAAACTGGAAACCCTCGAAGTGACATAACTATTGTAGTTCTTTTAAAAGCGCTTGTGCTTTTTCTTTATTATAATCAAAATTAGTAACTAGGTTTTCCAGATATTTTTTAGCTTCCATTTTATTTTCTTCTTTTACTGCAATCAATGCCAAGTACCATGTAGATTCGGCAACAAAGCTTTTATT
>JAGPUY010000107.1 GCA_018067265.1 Oceanihabitans sp.
TGATCGGTAAGAATGTCTTCTATATTCTTTTCTACAATATTTACCCAACGTGGATCTGTTGGTAGTTTTAATCCTAGCATGTATTTTAATTAAAAGTTCTGTGTGTCATTTCTACGAAAAGAGAAAGTCAATCTTTTGAATATTCAAAGTCTCCCATTTTGGGTTAAAATTACTAATTAAATTGTTCTTCTTTTCCTTTCTGTATTTTTTTATAATTTTTTTCTGAAGATAGATGTATTCCGATATCATAATCTTCCTGAAACAGGAAATATAGGTCGTCGTATTTTGTTCTCCATATTTATTTCAACTCCAGTTTGTCAATTCGATTTCCAATCGTGAAATTTTTCATTTCCGTTTCCAAATTACTAAAATCTTCTTGCTGTACTTTCCGGATTATCTCTCCGTTTTTCATTAAAAATATTTCATCACAAGTAGCTGCTAAAGTGGAAAATATATGGGAAGATATAAGTACTGTTTTATCTAGTTTTTTAAACTTTTTTATGATTTCTGTAATTAGTAAATTACTTTGTATATCTACGCCATTAAAAGGTTCGTCTAAAATAAAAACGTCATTTTCTTGTAAAAGTATCGCCGTTAAAGCGAGCTTCTTTTTCATGCCTGTAGAATAGGTGGAAGCATATTGATTTAGTGGTAAATCGAATATGTTTTTATCTTCCATATTCGTTAGTTTTATTTGCCTTGCATTGGCTAGTAATTGTATGTATTCGCTTCCTGTAATTTTAGGAAAAAAGAAAGGTTCGGTTAGTAAAAGTCCTAAATGATCTTTTAGATTCTTAAAGGCGGATTTTATATTTCCCTTATAATTTTCTAGTCCAGAAATACATCTAAATAGCGTTGTTTTTCCTGCTCCATTTTCGCCAACGATTCCATATATTTTCCCTTTTTCAAATGCTAAATCGATGGTATTAAGGACTTGTTTTTGTCCGTAAAACTTAGATAGTTTTTCAATTTTAATCATGTAAAACGGTGTTTAATTTTTTAATAGATCGGGAATAAAAATAAGGAATAATTATAAACAACATCGGCGGAAACATAAAACTCATGGCTATTAAAATTCCTTGTGATATATTAATTTCATTAGGGAAATCGGAGTATTTTGCTAAAATCATGGTTGCTAAATAAGTGTAACACAAAAGAAAAAATATAATTAAAATTTCTATTTCGCCAAGGAATGAAACACTTAAAGCGATTAAAATTGGAAGGCTTAAAAACGTAAAAAAGCTAAAACAGGTTTTTATTTTTTGCAATAAAAACTCTTTAGGAGATAGATTAAAATTCCATACAAAATATTCATTTTCCATTTTTGAATAATACGAAAAACAAACCATTCCAATTAGTAACATGGCAAATACACCAATATTAAAATTACCAACCAATATCGAGATATAGGTTAATACATATGCGATTGGAAAAACATAAAAAGTCTTTCTAAATCCCACAGTAAATTCAAATGGCGTTTTGCCAAATGGTGTCGGAATTGTAAAATTAAATGTAGTGCTGAATTGCAATAACGCCAGAAGCATCGCGAATACATGCAATAGGATAGCAAAAATAAACTGCTTTTGGTAAAGAAGGAAAAGGGTAAAAGGAATACAACAGATACTGTTTTCGAGGAGTCTTAGCTTTTTATAATTCGTCCTATTAAATATAGATTTTAGAAAATCATTTCTTTCATATGCACTAAATTTGGAAACCATACTCAAGGCAGCTAAACCGTAAATATAAGTGGCGAATTCGGTATTTTCAAAGAGGTAGTTAGAGAATAAAAGGAAGGCGCATATTAGGAGTGCATATCCTATTAAAAGAGGAAGACCGAAATCAATCATTCGCCTGTTTCCCATTTTAAATTGCAGTAGAAAATATGCTTTCATTTGTTATTTCACCTAGATTAGTAAAGATTTATATAGGAAGTAACATTATTCTTTTTTCAAGATTTTGGTTTCCAAATACCTTAATCTACAGGTTCCAATAGAAATCCTTTTTCATTAAAGTTAAATCGAAATAGCTTTTGATTCTTTGTTTTCGGATGGATATATTTTAAAACAAGAACAGGAAATCCATCTTCGTGATCCATATTATCTAACCAAAAATCGGCAACCAAATAGTCGGAAGCATCCGTTGTATTAAAAATATTATTTTCAATTAAAAACGCTTTATCAATGGTGTTATTAAAGATTTCTTTATTGTCTTTAGATACTTTTATATCTATTAGAATAGCTCTGTAATAGGTTTTTAAATCTGCGCTGTCTGCAACAATAACGCCGGTTTTCATACTCGAGTAAAACTTGGTATGCATTTGGTAACCATTGCTAAATATGGTATCAGTAACGTTTTCAAAATAATCTTTAGGAACCGTTTTAATCGGTTCTGTAAAGGTGTCTAAAACTTTATTTTCTATTAAATCTTGTTGTGTCGTTCTACCTTTTTTACCACGACCATCACAACTGGATAGTGCAATTGCAATCAGTAAAAAGAGTAGTGGAAGCTGTTTTTTTAGTCTAAACATCTAAGTCGAAAGTTTTTCTTAGTAATTCGATATTCGGATTTTTATCCATCAATTTCTCGAACTTATCTTTTGTGCTGTAGGCGTATTTTTTATCCAACTCTTCATTAACAGTAACGACTAAAGTGATATCATAATTATTCACTTGTTTTCTAATAAAACCTAATAACGGATATTGTTGACGTTCTATTTCAATTTTGTTGGTGGCATTCGGATATTCTACATGTATGGTGGTTCCGTTTATTTTTGGTTTATCAATAGATAAAATAGACGCTAGATTATGCTGACCGTTTTCCTCCGTTTTTTTAACAAAAGCATACCAAGCTGCAATAAGCGCTTCTTCGGTAAAGTCATCAGAAGGTAAATCTTCTTCATCTAGAACCACATCCATTTGTTTAATTTGGTGTTCCTTTTTTAATCGAATACTTTTTAAAGAAAGTCCGGAAGCCCTTTTTTGCTGTGTATTTAAATGAATATTTGGTGTTTTATCGGCAGTAGGTTTTGGCGTAACTGGCTGCGGTGCAGTAGCTGTTACCGGTTTGTTTTCCTCTTTCTTCGGAAGTGTTTTCTCTTCCACTTTAGGTCTTTGAACCGGAATTGGTGTTATGCCTTTTTTTGCAAAGTAAGAAGCAGGAATTATGTAGTTTTTGCTATTTTTTTTTTCTCCATCAAAAGTGATAGAGGCAAGCTGCATTAGAGTTAGTTCGACGAGTAGCCGCTGATTCTTACTACTTTTATACTTTAAGTCGCAATCATTAGCCAGCTCTATTCCTTTTAGAAGAAAGTCCTGAGGCGCTTTTTTACTTTGTTCTAAGTATTTTGCTTTTGTTTGATCACCAACTTCTAGAAGCTCTATCGTTTGTTCATTTTTACAAACCATTAAATCTCTAAAGTGACTTGCTAATCCAGCAATATAATGATGCCCATCAAAACCTTTAGATAAAGTGGTATTAAATTGAATTAACAATTCCGGGATCTTATTTTGTAAAATAAAGTCGGTACTCGTAAAATAGGTTTCGTAATCTAAAACATTTAAGTTTTCTGTTACGGCTTGACGTGTTAAGTTTTTACCAGAAAAACTAACCACTCTATCAAAAATGGAAAGTGCATCACGCATAGCTCCATCTGCTTTTTGAGCAATAATATGAAGTGCATCATCTTCTGCGTCTACTTCCTGTTCTTTAGCAATATACTTTAGGTAGTTCTTTGCATCCTTAACCGTAATTCTTTTAAAATCGAAAATCTGACAACGCGAAAGAATCGTTGGTATAATCTTGTGCTTTTCGGTAGTTGCAAGAATAAAAATACAATGCTTTGGCGGTTCTTCTAAGGTCTTTAAAAAAGCATTAAAAGCTGCCTGAGATAACATGTGTACCTCATCAATAATATATACTTTGTATTTACCAACTTGTGGCGGAATACGTACTTGATCGGTTAGATTTCTAATATCATCTACAGAATTATTAGAAGCTGCATCTAATTCAAAAATATTAAAAGCAAAATCTTCATCTGGCTTTTCTGTACCATCACTATTTATCATTTTGGCAAGAATACGTGCACAAGTTGTTTTACCAACACCACGCGGACCTGTAAATAATAATGCTTGCGCTAAATGATTATTTTCTATTGCATTTAGTAACGTATTTGTAATAGCTTGCTGACCAACAACATCTTTAAATGTTTGTGGTCTATATTTTCTAGCCGATACTACAAAGTGTTCCAATTTTTATTTTTTGTTTTAGCACCCTAAAATGCTAGTTCATGAATAGAATAACAAAGTTAAAAATTACAATTGAAATGGACTATTTTAGAATTAAAATTTAATAGGAGTTATTAACAAAATTTAAGGGTAACAAACGCTTAATAGATTGTCTTTGGCCTATCTTTTTGGGTCTTAGGTTTGTGAATGCTGCAGTGTATTAAAACGAATGCATTTAATAATAGAGACAACTCGTGCGTTTCTAGATTTGTTGTTTTAAGAAATGGTTATATTTACTGTATAAGAATGATAAAAGATAGCGTATAATGTGTTGTGGTGCATTTAAAAAACGAGATAGATAAATGTTTGTAGGTCTTAAAATACTTTTTTTACTTCTGATTTCGCCAATTATTATCGGTTTTTTTTTCTATGGCTTAAAAAGAAAAACCAAACCAATTGGTAAAATAATTTTAGCTATGTATACCATCGGATTTAGCTATATCGTAATAATGTCGATTATTGGAAATTTGTCACAGAAAAAAGCTCTCGAAAAATCAGATTTTTATGGAAAATATATCGTGGATAGAAATTATTTCTCTGGAAAACAAACAGATTGGCAATACGACAACTTCCGATTTGAAATTAAAAAGAATGACTCAATATATCTTTACATAACAGATGGAAAAATAATAAATGAGACTTTTAAAAGCAAAATATCAACTGTCGCGCCATACAAATCTGCGAGGCTTGTGATTAAAAAAAAAGCCTAACCATCATATATTGACTACTAATCCGACAATATATCGTGAAACTTGGGGAAACTTTTTTATAGTATTTTATTCACCGAAATTTCATAATATGTATTTCCGAAAAGGCGAATGGAAAGAAATTGAATATCAAGAATGACGAAAGAAAAGATTTTAAAAATAATATCTCTATCATCATATTCGTTAATTATATTAATGGGGCAAATGATAGGTATCCCTTTTATCTTTTGGCTTATATGGACAAGTTTTGAATTTGGAAACAAGGACCAATTATTTGCTATTTTAGGACTTATTGGTCTAATTCTGAACTTTACTAAATATTATAA
>JAGPUY010000111.1 GCA_018067265.1 Oceanihabitans sp.
GTTCTCGATCCAGATAATAATTTATTAACCTTCGGACAAAGTATTTAGAGTTAGATCTTTGATTCGTTCTGGTACCATTTATTTTAAATGTAAAGCTAATGGTTCAATATCGTAAATTCAATATTCTATTTTTATTCACTAAATTAGTAGCTTAAATAAGCATTCGCAAACCAGTTAAGCGGCATTATTTCGTTGTCCATTTTGATTGAGGAGATATCTAGGTTTATGCGCCTTGAATGTGACGGGCTTAGAAAAATAAATTATGGTAAAAATTAGATGGGTAATAGTATTGGTTTTAGTTTCAAATGTGCTATTTGGCCAAAAGAGTGATGCGATTGTTCCGTTTAATAAAAAACTAAATACATTTTATAACGTACGCGATTTTTGTATTTCTAATAGTGGTAATGAAGCTTTTTTTACGATACAAAGTCCGGATGCACAAATTTCACAGATAGCGGTTGTCAAAAAAGAAAAAAAGGAATGGTTGGAGCCAGAACTATTAGCTTTTAATGATTCCTTTATGTATTTAGAACCGTTTTTGTCATCCAATGGAAATCGACTGTTTTTTGTTTCAGATAGACCATTAGACAATACTTCTAGTGAAAAAAAAGATTTCGATATTTGGTATGTGGATAGAAATAATAGTAACGATACATGGTCTGCTCCTAAAAATATAGGGGAGCCTATTAATTCTACTTTCAACGAGTTTTATCCTTCCGTTAGTAGAAATAATAATTTGTATTTTACCATGGAAGCGCCTAATGGATTGGGAAAAGATGATATTTATTTTTCTAAATGGAATGCAGGTAGCTATGAAGCTCCAGTTCTTTTAGATGAAAATATAAATAGCAGTGGTTATGAATTTAATGCTTTTATCTCTAGGGAAGAAAAATTTATAGTATATACCAAGTACAATGAAGATGGAGGACAAGGAAGTGGTGATTTGTACATTTCAAGAAAAGATGAAAATGGCAAATGGGGAAAAGCAAAAAACTTAGGAGTTCCTATTAACACAAAGTACATGGAATACTGTCCTTTTTATGATGCGGAAAATCAAATCTTATATTTTACCAGTAAAAGAAGAAATCTGGAACCTAGAAAGTTTAAGGATATTTTAGATTTTAAAAGCTATGTTCAAGAAAACCCAAATGGCTTAAGTAGAATTTATTCGACCTCCATAAAAATAGAATAAAGCAAGTTTTAAAGGAGCAGGATAGAACTGCGGCGCATTCGGAATTAAAAGGAAAGTGGATATTATAAATGTCCATAAAAGGAGCTCATTTTAAACAACCCACTAATCCATAAATAAAATAAACGATGACCACTACCAGCCACCATGATGCGCGCATTGCAAAAATGACCTTTGCTTCTGTATATCCGCATTACATTACCAAAGTAGAAAAAAAAGGAAGAACTAAACAAGAACTACATCAAGTAATTCATTGGTTAACTGGTTATAATGAACAAAAGTTGGAGGAATTAATAGCTAAAAAAGTGACTTTTGAAATGTTTTTTAAAAGCGCGAACTTAAACCCATATGCATCACTAATTAAAGGTGTGATTTGTGGATATAGAATAGAAGATATAGAAAATCAGCTTACCAAAGAAGTACGCTATTTAGATAAACTAGTAGAAGAGTTAGCAAGAGGACGTAAAATGGAGAAGATATTACGAGTAGCATAGTTTTGTAAATTTAAGATGAACATTAATCCAAAGAAAAATGAAGAATTCTATGTGTTATTTATCGGTTATAGCACTCTTAACCTTTGGTTGCGTTAATACAACTAAAGTTCAAGATGTTATTCCTAATCACGATAATTTCAGTTTACACTCTAGTTTTGTAGAGGAAACGCGCGTCATTAATGTGTGGCTTCCGCCAAATTACGAAAGTGGTACCGATGCTTTTCCGGTGTTATATATGCCGGATGGCGGAATAAAAGAGGATTTTCCGCATATAGCGAATACCATAGCCAAACTAGTAGAAAGCAAAAATATACCGTCAGTAATTCTTGTGGGTATTGAAAATACAGAAAGAGGAAGAGACTTAACTGGTTTTTCGGAAACAGAAGCAGATGCGCAATATTGTCCGTTAACCGATGGCGCAAAAAACTTTAGAGCTTTTATAACCGAAGAATTAATGCTTCAGATAAATACAAAATACAGAACAACTTCTCAAAAAGGTATTATTGGCGAATCCTTAGCTGGTCTTTTTGTTATGGAAACCTTCCTTGTACAACCAAACGCATTTGATTTTTATATTGCAATGGATCCTTCGCTTTGGTGGAATAATCACTACCTGGAACAAAATGCTTCGGCATACCTAAAAGCTTTTCCAAATAAAAAAAAGAAACTTTGGTTTGCTGGCTCGGGAGTGGAAGATATTTCCATACATACCAATAATCTTGCGAAAACCTTGCAAAGTAATTCACCAAGGACATTAATTTGGAAATATGAAGATGCACCTAATGAAAAGCATAATACCATTTTTAGAGCTACAAAAGAACAAGCTCTTACTTGGATAATGAGTGAAAACAACTAATCTAATATTATATAATTAAAAAAAACCAAATGAAAAACAAATTAAAAATAGCGTTATTCTTGCTGTTAGCAGCGACATCGATGGTGCACGCTCAAAAAGTGAAACTTAAAAAAGGAAAAGCGTTAATTGAAGATGTACATGTGTTTAATTGTGAAAAAGGACCTGCAGAATGGGTGAGTCTATTCGATAAGGAAACCGGAGAAGAACTGATTTTTATAAGAATAGAGTTTGGAGCAAAACAAGGAAAACAAGATTATACCATCTATAAATTTCTTAAAGAAGATATTGTAGTAGAAGTTTCTGGTTATAATCTATTAAAGAACCTTGTGAAGTTTCTATATAATAACAAAGTGTTTGATTTAAACGGAGAATTAGATCTTGCAAAAATTGAAGGACTAAAAGCAAAGTTCGATGAAAATATTACGAATAGAACCGACTTTTAAAATAGCGTTATAAAAATAAAAGCGTTTTTTATACTTTATTTAAGGATTCCTCTTTTATAGAAGCAGTATCTTTAAAACTTAAAATATCACAAGGAGCTTGTCGAAGTGATGTTTAATGAAACAAAAAATCTACATTAAAACCATCTAAATGAAAAAAATTCTTCTACTACTTTTAGCACTAAGTTCTATTTCAAGCTATTCGCAAACCGACGAAGAAATCCTTAAAAAAATATACACGCAATCGCTTACCAATGGTAAAAGTTATGCGTGGCTAGATTATTTATCCAATCAAATTGGAGGTCGTTTGTCAGGTTCTTTTCAAGCAGAACTTGCTGTGCAATGGGGAAAAGAAGAATTAGAAAAACTAGGTTTAGATAAAGTTTGGTTGCAAGAAGTAATAGTTCCAAAATGGGTTCGTGGCGCAAAGGAGTATGCATATATAGAATCTTCGCAAAAGAAAACAACGACCAGTGTTAATATTTGTGCGCTTGGTGGCTCGGTAGCAACAAACCCTTTAGGTTTAAAAGCAAAGGTACTTGAAGTACAAAATTTTGAAGAATTACAAGAGCTCGGTGAAGCAGCAATAAAAGGAAAGATTATATTCTTTAACAGACCAATGCAAGAAGATTTAATTAGCGCTTTTAATGCCTATGGCGGTTGTGTAAATCAACGTTATAATGGCGCAGTAGAAGCAGAGAAATTTGGAGCAGTCGGTGTTATTGTTCGTTCTATGAATTTACGTTTAGACGATTTTCCACACACAGGAAGTATGACCTATGACGATCTTCCTCTAGAAAAACGTATTCCTGCAGCAGCAATAAGTACTAATGATGCCGAACTTTTAAGCACAGCATTAAAACTAGATAAAAATTTAGAGTTTTATTTTAAACAAAGTTGTTCGCAGTTTAGAGATGTATTATCGTATAATGTCATTGGTGAAATTACAGGAAGTGAGTTTCCTAAAGAGTATTTTGTAGTTGGAGGGCATTTAGATTCTTGGGATTTAGGAGATGGATCTCATGATGATGGAGCAGGAGTAGTGCAGTCTATGGATGTTTTAAGACTTTTAAAAGCATCCGGAATTAAACCAAAAAGAAGTATTCGTGTCGTTTTATTTATGAATGAAGAAAACGGATTACGTGGCGGAAATAAATATGCAGAAGAAGCAAAACGAAAAGGAGAAAATCATGTGTTTGCTTTAGAAAGTGATGCTGGAGGATTCACGCCAAGAGGTTTTAGTTTTGATTGTAGCGACGCTAATTTTAATCAAGTACTAAGCTGGAAGCCTTTATTTAAACCGTATCTTATTCATTACTTTGAAAAAGGAGGAAGTGGCGCAGATGTTGGCCCTTTAAAAAACGATAGTAATGTATTAGCTGGATTGCGTCCAGATTCACAACGTTATTTTGATCACCATCACGCAGCAAATGATACCTTTGATGCGGTTAATAAACGCGAGCTAGAACTAGGGGCGGCGACCATGACATCTTTAGTGTATTTGTTTGATAAGTATGGTACAAACCCGTTGCCAAAACAAAGCGAGATTAAAAATTAGATAGCATTTTGTTTTTTTTGTTTATTAAAAAGGAATAGCTCTATAAAAAACAAATTATGCGAAGTATATTGGAAAGTATTTTTAAAAAGTTTTTATTACTATTAACTATACTTTAAATAGTGCAGGGCAAGATGCACGGCTTATTGAGAACACGTGGTATTTGCAAAATCTCATAGTAAATGAAACGAATAATATACCTCCATCTAATGGAGAAGTTCTTTCCATACCACTCTATTTTTATGATGCGGTTAGCTTTGAAACAGATATTTGTAATTATTTAGCAGGAAGTATGACTTTCGATGATGTAGCTTCTAGTTTTAGTTTTACAAAATTAGTACAATCCTTGGTTATGTGTAATATGCAAGAAAATGGGGATTTTAATAACTTCTATTTTCTTAATCAAGAACACCCATTTACATATGCCATTGTTGAAAACGGAGACAATAGCAAAACATTAACTATTATTGCTAATAATGGGGATGAAGCTATTTATGGAAGTCCTGCATTAAGTATAGAAAAACATAAAGTTTCTGAAATAAAGTTATTTCCAAATCCTGTTATTAATTCGGTAACCATAGATAAAACGAATGCTATTACGAATCTAAAACTTGCTGTTTTTAATGTTAACGGTCAATTAAAGATTTCTAAAAAGATAGCTACTGCAAATACTACCAATATAGATCTGACGAATTTAGAATCTGGAGTATACTTTTTTGTTTTTGAATCCGAAGATGGCAAAACAGAAACTAAAAAAATAATTAAAAACGAAGACTGCTTTTATTAATTAATAAAAATGGTGTCTGTCTTTTTCATGTCTTCCAAACGTTGCAGCGCTAAGACTAATTGGCTAGCATCCCAATACCCATATTCAAGTACTATTTTTTTATCTATAAATTGATAAGTAATATGAACAGGCATTTCAATCTTTTTATTGTTTTCTAAAAGATTGCCTTCCCAGATTCCCCAAAAATTCACCCAGTTTTTCCCGTTATCATCGGTAACCATTTCAAACTCTCTTCTGTTTTCTTCAAAAGCTCTAGTTAGAAAACTAGAATCATTTCTTTTGTGATATTCAGGTAAACTTTTTGCAGTAAAAAACAAGTCTCTTGTGTTGTAATATACTTTTGCTGTATCTGCATATTTCATCGTTAAGCTATCCCATTTCTGGTAGTCATAATTATTTATAACCGCTTTAACAATGTCAATTTCTGGAGAATCTTGCGTGTAGCGTTGTGCTTTATTACAAGAAACGATTAGTAGTAATACAAACCCTATTATAATACCTTTTTTCATGAAACTAAAATTTAAATTAATAAAGCGTTTCCATAAAGAAATAGGAACATTGTTAATGATAGTACATGTGAGGCAATGTATGCTTATTTCGATCAGGAGTCTTATAAAGATACAAAATAAAATACATTAAACATTGGCTTTCAGTGAATTAATAGTTTTGGGTAAGGTTGGTTGGAATAAAAGGCTCTATGCTTTACTTTAAAAACCTTTTGGTTCCATAAAATATTTCCGAAGACTATTAAGCAGTTAATCGTTTATTGTAGCTCTTTATAGTAGTATTTTAGGTTGTGTGTTTCCTTTTTGTACTTTTAGTGGACTATTAATCAATTTATTAAAAAATGAAAAAAAAATTACTTTATCTGGCTTGTTTCGCTACTAGCCTCACTTTTGCTCAAAGCATTGCCACGTTTAACAGTGTAAATATGTCAGAATATGCCAATGTCGATGGTACAGTAGATCAAAGTCCAACAGGAGCAAGCACAACGTGGAATTTTACTAGTTTAACCAGTACGGGAACTTCTACAGATTCCTATGCTGCACCAACAACTATGGAAACAACTACATTCCCAGGAACAACCAATGTATTTACATCCAACGGTAACAATATTTTTCTTAAAGATATTGCTGGAGAAGTTTCTCTAACCGGTGCAACAACTCCAGATTTTGAATTAAATTATGGTACAGATAATGCGCTTATTGGTACGTTTCCATTAAGTTTTGGTTATATGAATTCCGATACTGTTGCTGGAACCTTTAGTTATCAGGGTACTAATGGTACATTTACAGGTAATATAGTGAAAACCGTAGATGGGCATGGTACACTAAATATGAATGATGTTGGAGCAGGAGCTTATAGTGGAGCCGTTACAAGATTAAAAACGGAGCAAACGGTTAGCTTAAGTATACCTCCAATTTTTAATAATATTGGAACAGTTACTCAAACTACAATTAACTATTATGATAATAATAACGGAAACCTGGTATTTAGAAGTTCGGTTGTAAATATAGTAAGTGGTTTCCTGGGAGTTAACGAAACAACAGTAGTTAATGAAAGTCTTTTAACCAACTTATTAACGGTTAATGAAAATGTAGTTACTGCATTTTCTGTGGTGCCAAATCCAGTACAGTTCGTGTTAAACGTAAATTTAAAAACACCAACAACAATTAAATCTATTGTTGTTTTTGATTTAAATGGAAGACAAGTGCTACATACAAAAAATAATACAAGAGCTATAGATGTTAGTGCTTTACAAGCCGGAATGTATCTTGTAAAAGTTCAAACAGATAACGCAGTGCTTACTAAAAAGTTTATTAAAAAATAATAGCTTATTTTTTATATTAAAAGCATAAAGCCTGAAAGTTAACTTTTCAGGCTTTGCTTTTTCATTTGTTTTCGTAATTGTTTTATGGTAAGTGTACTGCCATCATGACTCCAACCAGGAGCCGCAAAAGCATACATGAATTTATGAGACCACTTTTTTGATTTCTTCATATCGTTCCAAATATCTTTGTATTCATGTGTTAAAATAACAAGCGGATTATAGGAGTTTGGCGCGTGAGTAACACCATATTTAATTTCAATATTTTCATCTAATGCTTTCCAAGTACCAAAGATTTTATCAAAAATATTTAAAAAGCCACCATGATTTTTATCCATATATTCTATGTTTTGTGCATGGTGTACTTGGTGCATGGTATGCGTGTTAAATACTTTCTCAATGATACCTAATTTAGGAACGTAAACCGTATGTAATTGAAATTGCCAAAGCGATTCAATACCTAAACAAACGACTACCATTTCCGGAGGGAAACCAATTGCAGGCATCCACATGTAGAATAAAGGTTTGTAAAAAAGAGTAAACCAACCGTTTCTGACCGCTGTACCTAAATTAAAATTATTAGAAGAGTGATGTACAATATGTGCAGCCCAAAGAAAGCGTACATTATGATTTTGTCGGTGAAACCAATAATAACTAAAATCATCGCAAATTTGACATATAAACCAAATATACCAAGCATATCCAAAAGACTCGTAGCCCATAATATTGGTGTGTACACCAGCTTCTATTGGGTTAAAAAGGTTGTAAATAAAGTTAAATAATACAATGGCTGCAATGGTTTTAGTAAGTGGCGCGATAATAGCAGAACCTACACCCATAGTTACACTTGCCCCCAAATCTTTCCATGCATATAATTTTTGACTGCGAGGTTCTTTACGATGTTTGCTATAGCTTAACTCTAATAAAATGAGTCCTAAAAAACAAGGTACACCGTAAACTAAAGGGTTTGTAAAATCCATTAAAATATATTTTTAACTTCAAAAATACCTTGATTTTGCTCGAAAACGGTAGTTAAATGGTTTTTCTTAGTAAAAAAAAATCCGCTTTAAGAATATGTTAGCTTAAAACGGATTTATATTTTAGAATGAAAGTGTCTTATTTCACTAAAGCATTTTCGTTTTTTTTGCTAGGAATACCTATTTCTATTTCAATCTGATTTTTCAGAATATCATCAAATGTTTCTCTTTTTCGAATTAGATGTGCTTGGTTATTTAACCAAAGTACTTCTGCAGGACGATAACGCGAATTGTAATTGCTCGCCATCGAGTAGCAATACGCTCCTGCATTTTTAAAAGCTATAATATCGCCTTCGTTAATTTCGGCAATACGTCGGTTATTCGCAAAAGTATCCGTTTCGCATATATAACCTACAACACTATAAAAACGTTCTCTACCTTTTGGGTTTGAAATGTTTTCTATTTCATGTTGCGATCCATAAAGCATCGGTCGTATTAAATGATTAAACCCAGAATCTATTTGTGCAAAAACCGTGGAGGTCGTTTGTTTTACCACATTTACTTTTGCTAAAAACTGACCAGCTTCGCTCACTAAAAATTTTCCTGGTTCAAAACCAAGTGTTAGTTCTTTTCCGTATTCTACACAAAAATCATTAAATCGTTTGGTAAGTTTTTCTCCAAATTCTTCAATATTCGTTTCAATATCTCCTACTTTATAAGGTACTTTAAAACCAGATCCGAAATCGATAAAGTCTAACGTTTTAAAGTGTTTAGCCGTTTCAAATAAAATCTCACTAGCATATAAAAACACATCAATATCTAAAATATCACTTCCTGTGTGCATGTGAATACCGTTAATGTGCATCTCGGTGTTTTCAACAATGCGAAGGATATGCGGTATTTGATGGATGGAAATTCCGAATTTACTATCTATATGTCCAACAGAAATATTCGTGTTTCCTCCAGCCATTACATGCGGATTGATACGAATACAAACCGGTGTTTTTGGATGCTTTGTACCAAACTGCTCTAAAATGGATAGATTATCTATATTAATTTGAACGCCTAATTTTGCAGCGGTTTCAATTTCTTCTAGTGAAACGCCATTCGGAGTAAAAATAATTTGATCAGGTGTAAAACCAGCGGTAAGTCCTAATTTTACTTCTTGAATAGAAACTGTATCTAATCCTGCACCTAAGGATTTCATTAGTTTTAAAATAGAAATATTAGATAGCGCTTTAACAGCATAATTCAGTTTTACCTGTTTAACCTTTTTAAAAGCGGAAGTTAGACGCTTAAATTGAAAGGCTATTTTGTCTGCGTCATAAACGTAAATCGGACTCCCGAAATCTTTTGCTATCTTTAATAATTCGCTGTTTTGCATGTGTGATTTTTTTTCAAAGATATTTTTTTTCAAGCTTATAAAAATTAAAATATCATAATATTACACATTTTAAACATATTGTTAATTATTTAACAATATGAAATTTCTATAGTTTGTTGTTTTTTTAATAATTAAATATTAGGGTAAGTTCTTGTGATTATTTACTTTTGTTTCATTATAAATTCTTTGAAGCTTTTGGCGAAAGAGAACTAACAATTTTACTTTAAACAAGATGAATTTACACGAATATCAAGGAAAAGAATTATTAAGCAGTTTTGGCGTACGTATTCAAAGAGGAATCGTTGCACAAACAGCTCAAGAGGCAGTTGCTGCAGCAAAAAAAATGACGGAAGACACCGGAACTGGTTGGCACGTGATTAAAGCACAAGTTCATGCTGGTGGACGTGGTAAAGGTGGAGGAGTGAAGCTTGCTAAGAGTTTACAAGAAGTAGAAGAAATTGCTGGACAAATTATTGGAATGGATTTGGTAACACCACAAACTTCTGCCGAAGGTAAACGTGTACACCAAGTTTTAATTTGTGAAGATGTTTATTATCCTGGAGATTCTGAGACAGAAGAATATTATATGTCTGTACTTTTAAATAGAGCTACAGGTAAAAATATGATTATGTATTCTACAGAAGGTGGAATGGATATTGAAACTGTTGCAGAAGAAACACCACATTTAATATTTCATGAAGAAATAGATCCTGCTTTAGGGATCATGGGTTTTCAAGCTAGAAAAATAGCTTTTAACTTAGGTTTATCTGGTGTTGCTTTTAAAGAAATGACAAAATTTGTAACGGCATTATATACCGCTTACGTAGAGTCTGATTCTTCTTTATTTGAAATTAACCCAGTTTTAAAAACAAGTGATTCTAAAATAATGGCTGTAGATGCTAAAGTATCTTTGGATGACAACGCATTATATAGACATAAAGATTTAGCTGCTTTACGTGATTTACGTGAAGAAAATCCAATTGAAGTAGAAGCAGGTGAGCATGGACTTAACTATGTAGATCTTGACGGAAACGTTGGTTGTATGGTAAATGGTGCTGGTCTTGCAATGGCAACAATGGATTTAATTAAGCAAGCAGGTGGTGAGCCAGCTAACTTTTTAGATGTTGGTGGTACTGCAGATGCTGCAAGAGTAGAAATTGCATTCGAACTTATCTTAAGAGATCCAGCTGTAAAAGCAATCTTAATTAACATCTTTGGTGGAATTGTTCGTTGTGATCGAGTTGCTCAAGGAGTTATTGATGCATATAAAAACATGGGGAATATTGAAGTGCCAATTATTGTGCGTTTACAAGGTACCAATGCAGATATTGCTAAAGAATTAATTGATAATTCTGGATTAGCGGTAATGAGTGCTACAGAGTTTCAAGAAGCTGCTGATAAAGTACAAGAAGTATTATCTAAATAAACTACAAAGTAGTACAGAACTAGTTTCTGTATCTCATAAATGTATATAGAAAAGAGCAACCATTTGGTTGCTCTTTTTTTTGCCTTAAAAAAGGAAAGGCAGATAATTATTTTTTAAAATTGCGATACGTATTCGTTAAACAAAAAAAAGAGCAACTAATCGTTGCTCTTTTTTTGTGTCTTATTATTTTCTGCGGCAGGACTTGTTTTTTTCTCTCCTTTTTTTGGCATTGGGCCTCGTAAATGAATCACTAATCCGTTAAGGAAATTTCGTAAAATTTGATCGCCACACTCCATATATTTCGGATGATCTTCTTTTCTGAAAAAAGCATTGAGTTCACTCTTTCCTATTCTAAAATCAACTAAAGCTAGAATTTTTATAATATCCTCATCACGAAGTTTATGTGCTACTCTTAGTTTTTTAAATATGTCATTATTAGTCATAGTAGAATTTTAATTTTTTTGGTTAGTTTAATAGGTAAAAACCTTCTGAAACACTGCAAATAAAGAATTTACGTGTTTTTTTATAAGATTTTGGTTCTATGAAACTAGTATAAAAGCGATGAATTACTCTTTTTTTTTCGACAAGATACAATATATCAACGATTATAAAAGAGGGATTATATCTAACTTTATAATAATTAATTAATTCCTCAAAGTAATGGTAAATAGGGTAGAAAAACTATGCCTTTTGTCTGAAATGATTGCATTTGCGAAATGTGACAAGATGATAAAAAGTATAGAACATAAATTTTTATTAGGTGTAGCAAAACAGTTACATATTTCTCGTGAAGATTTTGATTATCTTATCGCAAACCCTATCGATTATACCCATTTAAAATCGCATAGCGAACGCATTGTGCAATTCCATAGATTGGTTTTGCTAATGAGTATTGATGGTGAAATTAATGATAAAGAAATTATTAAACTCCATAATTTTGGTTTGCGAATGGGTTTAAACCATGAGTCTATTAATAAGGTATTGTATTTAATGGAGAGTTTTCCAAATAAGATGGTGCCACCAGATGTTTTGATTGATATTTTTAAGGTGCAGTATAATTAAGTGAAACTCTAAATTAAAAAGCCAAAGGCGCATTTAATTTAGTTAGTTGAAGGTATTCCTGTGTAGGCAGGAATTTTAATAAATTGCAAAATCCCTAGTTTTTTAACTCTTCGAATTTTCAAATGAAAATTAACCTCTCTTTATCAAAATAAGGAAACACATACTATTATAATTTTAGTTTCGTATAAAGTATGTAAAGTTAAAAGGGATTAGGCATAAGTTAAAAAAAAATATTTCTCGACAAGCTCGAAATGAAATATGTTTCAGTCTTCAGTCTTCAGTCTTCAGTCCTCAGTCATCAGGCAGTAACCTAGAACACTAAGCTTTCAATTCTTCTAGTTTACCTTGGTAGCTTTTAATTTCATCACGCAGTTTTGCGGCAACTAAAAAGTCCAATGCTTTTGCCGCTTGCTCCATCACTTTTCGTTTGTCACGGATTTTCTTTTCCAGTTCTCCCTTACTTAGATATTCACTTTCTGGTTCAGCAGCTCTAGCAGCTTCTAGCTCGTAACTATACGTACTTACCGAGTTTTTCGATAAGGCGCTATCCAAACTCTTATTTAATGCTTTTGGGACTAAATTATGCTTGGTATTATATGCAATTTGTTTTGCACGTCGGTATTCGGTTTCATCAATCGTTTTTTGCATACTTTTGGTTATTTTATCTGCATACATGATTGCTTTTCCATTCAGGTTACGTGCCGCACGACCAACAGTTTGGGTTAAGGATCTTGCCGAACGTAAAAATCCTTCTTTATCTGCATCCAATATCGCAACTAAAGACACTTCTGGTAAATCTAAACCTTCACGTAATAAATTTACACCAACCAAAACATCATAAATACCTCGACGTAAATCTTGCATGATTTGTACACGTTCTAAAGTATCTACATCACTATGGATGTAGTTTACTCGGATAGAAATTCTGCTTAAATATTTTGTCAATTCTTCCGCCATACGTTTTGTAAGTGTGGTGACTAAAGTACGCTCGTCTTTTTCAATACGTTGTTGTATTTCTTCAATTAAATCATCAATCTGATTTAAACTTGGTCGCACTTCAATAATCGGATCTAATAAACCTGTCGGTCTAATGACTTGCTCTACATAAACACCATCCGTTTTTTCAAGCTCATAATCTGCAGGAGTTGCACTTACATAAATAACTTGATTTTGTAATGCTTCAAATTCTTCAAATTTTAATGGTCTGTTATCCATTGCCGCAGGAAGTCTAAAACCATATTCTACCAAATTCTCTTTTCTACTTCTATCGCCGCCATACATCGCATGGACTTGTGAAATGGTGACGTGACTTTCGTCCACAACCATCAAAAAATCTTCTGGAAAATAATCTAATAAACAGAAAGGTCGCGTTCCTGGTTCTCTTCCGTCTAGGTATCTCGAGTAGTTTTCAATACCAGAACAATAACCAAGTTCCCGAATCATTTCTAGATCAAATTCGGTACGTTCTTTCAATCGTTTTGCTTCTAAGTGTTTTCCTATTTCTTTAAAATAATCGTATTGTTTTACTAAATCGTCTTGAATACCTCTGATCGCTCCTTGCAGAATATCTGGAGAAGTAACAAACATGTTTGCGGGATAGACGGTTAGAACATCATATTTTTCAATGACTTGATTGGTTTGAATGTTGAAAGATTCGATTTCTTCGATTTCATCACCAAAGAAATGAATGCGAAAAGCATCATCTGCATAACTTGGAAATATATCTACCGTATCTCCTTTTATTCGGAAGTTTCCGTGGTTAAAATCGGCTTCGGTACGCGAATACAAACTTTGTACTAATTGGTGTAATAATTTGGTACGAGAAATAACTTGATCGCGTTTTAAAGTAATGACATTTTTTTGAAATTCTACCGGATTTCCAATACCATATAAACATGAAACGGAAGCAATAACAATCACATCACGACGCCCAGAAAGTAGGGAAGAGGTTGTGCTTAATCGCATCTTCTCTATTTCTTCATTAATAGATAAATCTTTTTCTATATAAACACCAGAAGTTGGTATATATGCTTCTGGTTGGTAATAATCATAGTAGGAAACAAAATATTCCACAGCATTCTCAGGGAAAAACTGTTTGAATTCACTGTATAATTGTGCTGCCAAAGTTTTGTTATGCGCAAGAACTAAGGTTGGTCTTTGTGTTTCTTCAATAACATTTGCAACGGTAAATGTTTTACCAGAACCGGTAACACCAAGTAAGGTTTGGTATTTTTCATTGGTATCTAAACCATGTACTAATTGTTGTATAGCATTTGGTTGATCTCCAGTTGGTTTAAATTCCGATTCTATTTTAAATTTCATATGTTATTGTCCTGCTACGCTATTAGGCAGCATCTAAAAATTGGTTATTGTGGATTCCGTATTCGATACGGAATGACAAAAACGTTATACCAGTAATTCTGCTAAATTACTTAAAGTTAATGGTATTTGAAATTTTTTAAAACTATCGTTTTAAAGTAAAATGACCTTTAAGTGCTTCTCCGGTATGTAATGTGATGAAGTACCAATAATCATTTGTTTCTAAATTATAACCTCGGTAGGTTCCATCCCAAAATTTGGAACTCGGAGAAACTTGCTTTAGAAGTTTTCCATATCTGTTAAAAATTAGGATTTCTTTAATGGTATTTTGCGTATCCGTTATTAACCAAGTATCGTTTATGTTATCGCCATTCGGCGTAAAAAATAAAGGGATATGAATTTCTTGAATACTATCCATTGTAAACGGAATAGATTTAACGACACAACCATTTGCATCTTGAACCACTAAGGTATGTATGCCATTGGCAAGATCTGTAAATGTTGGATTTGTTTGAGCTGCTCCCGTATCTACAAGGTAAATATAGTTTATGCTAGTGTCTGTCATGTTTACGGTTATGGAATCATCCACGATAATAATATTAGAAGCATCCAGTGTGAAATCTGTA
>JAGPUY010000112.1 GCA_018067265.1 Oceanihabitans sp.
GGGTATATTGATTATACTGGTTTAAAAGATGGATTTGATATTTTCGAAGAAGATTCTGTATTAGTTCAGAATATGGGAGATAATATTTTTGAACAAGCACAACTATTTGAAGAAGCTTTAGCTTATTACGAAAATGCACAAAGTACAATTGAAGAAATCCTTAATAATCAACAAAGAACGCAGTCTGAAGTTAGATTTAACGAACTTTTTAATAATAAAAGATGGCCAGTAAATATAAGGATATAGACGATCGCCTAAAAGAGATTAAAGATTATGCTATTGCATTAAGAAAAGCTTCAAGTTGGAGTAATTCTAATGAAACAATAGCGCATATACAGACTTCTGATAATGAAGAAACAAAGAGAGAGTATATTTATGAATTTTATTGTTATTTAAGGATTTTAAAAGATTTGAAAGTCAACTATGATTTAGAATTAATTCCGGGTGAATTACAAAAAGTTTTGTTCCCAAAAGCGCCTGCTTTAAAAAGGAAGTTTTGTGGCTAGAGCACAAAAGGGTGCTGCAAAAAAAAATAGTTAAGACAGCTATTTTAATTAAACCATTTAAAATCAATTATTATGAAATCAGACAGAGATGAAGACCAAGTTCAAGCAGACAATGACAATCATTCCAGTCAGTTAAACCCAAATAATGATGAATACCATCATTCAAGAGAAGAATAATTAGTATTTGTTTTATTTAATGAGGAAGACGCCAAGCAAATTTTGTTTGGCGTTTTAAAGATAATATCTTGGTCATTAATTTTAATTATCTAGGTGTTGATTATAAAATATATAAAGGCGTTGTGGTGTATAAATGCATTACAAAAGATATTTTAGAAGGCTTTTGGTCAGAAAAACATGGTAACCCATTATATCTGGGTAAAGAGCGTTGTTTTTGAGCTGGAACACAAAGAGATATGACTAATTATGTTCTAAGCTTTTCAATAAAAAAGGACCAAAACAAAAAATATTAAAACCCAAACCACCATCTTACTTGCCATTCCGACAAAGTCGGAACCAGCGATTTTCAGAAATAATGAGCACTAAATACTATTAAAAAGAAAATCTAGGATTAAAAAAATACATCTTAATAAAAAGAAAAACGGGATGTAGTAGCGACTGGTGCTTTAGCAAATGCGCAGCATTCACGAATTCCTATTTAAACAATAGAAAACCATGAGTAACTCCTAATAAATCGTTTTGATTTTTTGGTTTTGTATTTATTTCAAAATGTCTACTAGACATTTCAACCTAAATAGTACATCAAGGCAAATGCATAGGATTCATGAATACCAATAAAAACAAATAAGAAAACACGAATAAAAGGAATATACCAGAACAAGCGCAAACACATCTATTTTGTGCAAACTAAAAATGTACCAGGACACAAGAGATACATATCTTCTAAATGACAGAATTGTAGGTCGTGTTTAGTAAGCGCTGAGGTTTAGTAATTTACATGTAAAATAGGAATAAGGTTTGCTTTTTTATAATGTAATACGGCATAGATATTTTAAATCCTCCTTAATTTTTAGATAACATTAGAGTTTAAAATGGGAGGTGTTGGTAATGGTGACGTAATATGGTTAACGTTAAGTTAGCGGTAACTTAATCAAACTATCTTTATTAATTAACAGGTTTATAGCAGGCTAAAAGTAGTTTTGGGGACACATTATAACCACAAAAAAACTTAAATCATGAACAAAATTTTTAAACTATTTTTATTCGCATTTATTATCACAGCATCAGGCGTACTTGTTGTTAGTTGTGATGTTGAAGATGGAAAGGACGGCATCGACGGTATTGACGGAGAAGACGGTAGCGATATTTCAGATTACTTATCCGCATCAAAAACACCTACTTTATTAAAGGTTACAGATGGATTTATCAACTTAAGGATTTCTACGCTTTTAACTTCAGAAGATGTTATTCCAAACACACCTAATTTTATTTATGGGTCTATGGCAGATGGCGCCGGATTAATTAATAATGGTGATAATACCTTTACGCTAATTAATAATATTGAAGCAGATTATTCTATCGCTAGAATTTTGTTAAACGAAAACTTAAGACCATATCATGGGGAGTATATATTAAACGCTACAGCAACTGCCGAAACAGCAATGTGTTCAGGAACTTTAGTAACGCCAGAAGAGCATGGATTTGGACCATTATACCTTTCAGGAGGAGAATGGGGTGGTGCTTCAAAAGGAGTGTTTGCAACAGATCCAAACAAAAGTGTAGATGATGCTAGTGTAGGAGAAACGTTAGCCGCTTTAGGACAATGGTCTACAGAGAATGCGGTTCCAATAGGAAAAGATGCTTATGCAGATAAGACGGTTGTTTTTATTGGAGATGATCATGCAGACAACTCGGTGCCTTCTGGTCAATTAGGAATGTATGTTGGTAATCGTGGAGATTTATATGGTGGTCAATTATACGGATTAAAAGTAACTGCTGCAGGTGTAGATTTTGAAATGGATATGGCAGAAGGAACATCGTATAGTGCGGAATTTGTTCCATTAAATGAAACAGAAATTGATGCTTTAGATGCGGAAGCAAAAACGAAAGGTGTCATGGGATTCTCTAGATTAGAAGATATCGATTGGAGAAGAGGTTCTGCAGCGAACCAAAGAGAAATCTATTTTTGTGTTACAGGACGTATCTCTGCAAGTTTAACAGGAAAAGGATCTGCTTTAGGTCGTGTTTACAAAGTGACATTAAATGAGACAGACCCAACAGGTCCTGCAACAATTACTTGTGTTTTAGATGGTGATATTGTTGGTGGTGTAGCTGAAGGATTCCATTCCCCAGATAATATTTTAGTAACTGAAAACTATGCGTACATTCAAGAAGATCCTAATGGATATTTAGATACTTCAGTAAATGGTTATGCTAAACTTTACCAATACAACTTAAATACAGGGGAATTAAAAACGGTTTTAGAAACAGACCAAAGCAGAGCAGAGAGTTTAGGATACGGTTCAACTTCTAGTACTTGGGAAATAACAGGTATGATTGATGTTACCGATGTTGTAAACAATGGAGAGAACACCTTTTTAGTGATGACACAAAATCATGGCTGGGAACCTGCAGACGGAACGTCTTTTACAGATCCATTAGCTAACCCTAACGTATCGAATAGAAAAGAAGGCTCTATGCTTTACGTTATTAAAGGTTTAGATAGATAATAAAATATAAGCATGAATAATAATATATTTAGGAAAGCGAAGACATATACATCTTGTATATGTCTTTTGTTTTTAATGACAGTGTCGTGTAAAAAGGAGGTGAAAACGGTAAGCATGGATGCTACCGATAAAAAAATAGCCTCGTTTTATAATTCAGAATTAGAACGTTGTATTACTTTTTTAGATTCCATCTCTATGTCCGAAAATGCTGCGGAGCGTATTGCTTATTATAAAAAATCACGTAGGCATTTTAAAGCGATGGAGCCTGTGTTGGCTGCTATAGATAAAAACAACTTTAAATCTTTAAATGCACCAAATATTTTACAAGTTCAGGAAGAGGATTTGACAGATGTAAAAATTAGAAACCCATTTGGTTTTCAGGTGATTGAAGAGTTATTGCACGAGGAAGAAGCAGATGCTGCATCCTTAAATAATGCGTTAATAATTACTTCGGATCGATTGAAGCTGTTGCAACGTAATACCCATATTAAATTACAAGATTATCATCTTATTTGGTTGCTTAGAAATCAAATTATGCGAACTGCAGCCACAGGTATCACTGGGTTTGATTCACCTGTTTTAGGACAAGCATTAACCGAAAGTCAATATACCACCCAGACGCTTATTAGGTTGATAGATATCTGTAAAGATAAGTTTAACGCTATAGAAATTTATGAAGACTTGAGAGCTTCTTTTAAAGAAGGAATCACAGCTTTAGATTCCGATTTTGATGCTTTTGATCGTTTTAGTTTTATAAAAAATTACACAGATGCTCAATTAAAATTATTAGTAAAAACGCAGGAGGATTGGAAGGTTACGTTTCCATTTGAAATGGCTATATCTAATAACGCTTCTTCCTTTTTTGGTGCAAACACGGTGAATGTTCTATATTTTTCAGACTATAAGAGCGATACACTTCACTTAAAACAAAAGGAGGTCTTTGGAAAGGCACTTTTTAATGACCAAGCACTATCCAGAAGTAAGGATATGGCTTGTGCAAGTTGCCATATTAAAGAAAAGGCTTTTACCGATGGCAGAAAGACTTTTGATGACCGACAAGTAAGAAATTCACCAACGCTTACTTACAGTGCGTATCAACAATCTTTTTTTATGGATGGACGTGCAGGGAGTTTGGAAGGACAAGTTGTAGGTGTAGCCGAAAATCATGATGAATTTAATTTACCTATGGATTCTATAGTGGGTCGTGTATTAAAAAACCCAGCATACAAAGTTGCTATAGACAGTTTGTATGGCAGCAAACGTATTGATTTTAATATCAGACATGCTATCGCTAGTTATGTCCGTAGTTTAAATGGCTTTAATTCTAAATTTGATAAGAATATAGAAAGCATCGAGTCCTCTTTAACAGCAGAAGAAAAGCAAGGGTTTAATCTGTTTATGGGTAAGGCTGCTTGTGCGACTTGTCATTTTCCTCCATTATTTAATGGTACCGTACCACCTAATTATAAGGATACGGAGGTAGAATTAATTGGAGTGCCTGCAACAAATGATACTATTAACGCGGTTATTAGTGCCGATTTAGGTCGTTATAATGTGTTTGGTACCGATCAAAGAAAGCATTTTTTTAAAACACCTACGGTCCGGAATATTAATGTAACAGGACCCTATATGCATAATGGCGTTTATACTACTTTGGAAGAGGTTGTGGATTTCTATAATCGTGGCGGAGGAAAAGGAATAGGTATTCATGAAGCATTTCAAACCTTGCCTTTTGATGCATTAAATCTGACTAAGTTTGAACAAGAGAGCTTGGTGGCATTTATGAAAACCTTA
>JAGPUY010000113.1 GCA_018067265.1 Oceanihabitans sp.
ACCTTTGTATTTATGTAGTTTTTTAGCTTTGATTATTCCTGTTTTTACATACTATAGGAAATATTGGATGTATGAAATTCTATTGTTTTGGATTATTGCAGGAACCTCGCAAGGTGTGATTACTCCAGATATTGCAGTAGGTTATCCTAGTTTCGACTTTTTTAGATATTGGATTGCGCACTTGGGCTTACTAACTATTATTTTTTACGCCACTTTTGTTTTAAGAATGCGACCAAAACTAAAAAGTGTTTTTAAATCGCTTGTCGCAATACAAGGCTATTTAATCGCTTCGTTTGGTATAAATGCACTTTTAGGTGGTAACTATTCGTATTTAAATAGAAAGCCAGCTTCGGCTTCGGTTTTAGATTATTTACCAGAATGGCCTTATTATATTGTAGTCGTTGAGGTATTTTTGATTCCGTTATTTCTACTTATTTACCTGCCTTTTTATGTAACAAGAAAGAAGACTACTTCGCAAATAACTGACTCTTATCTTTAAACGCTTTAAACTCTAAAGCATTGCCAGAAGGATCCTTGAAAAACATAGTTGCTTGTTCGCCTACTAATCCTTCAAAACGAATATATGGTGCAATAATAAAGGGTATGTTTTTTTGTTTTAAGTCTTCCGCGAAAGCGTGAAAAACATCCCAATCTAAAACTACACCATAATGCGGTATAGGCACTGCTTTTCCGTCTACAGCATTGGTTGGAACTTCCTCATTAGTTTGTGCCTTGTAGTGAATAACTAATTGGTGTCCAAAGAAATTGAAATCTACCCAATGATCACTACTTCTGCCTTCTTCGCAGTTTAAAACCTCTCTGTAAAATGTTCTACAGGCTTCTAAGTTATGCACAGGAATTGCAATGTGAAATGGAGAAAGTTTAGCCATTGTTTTCTAGATAGGTTTTCGTCGAACTTTCTAAAAGGGAATTTAAATCTTCTAATTCTTCCGTAGTAAATTCTCTATATTCACCAACAGGAACATCTAGTTTTATGTTCATAATACGAACACGTTTTAAACTATTTACTTCGTAGTTTAAATATTCGCACATGCGACGAATTTGTCTGTTTAAACCTTGTGTTAAAATAATTTTAAATTTATAAGTACCTAGTTTTTCAACAATACATGATTTGGTAGTTCTATCTAGTTCCTCTAAATAAATACCGTTAGACATTCTTTCTAGAAAGGTTTGTGAAATCGCTTTATCTACCGTTACAATGTATTCTTTATCATGATTGTTACTAGCGCGAAGTATTTTATTTACAATATCGCCATCGTCTGTAAGAAAGATTAAACCTTCACTAGGTTTATCTAATCTACCAATAGGAAATATGCGTTTTGGGTATTTTATAAAGTCTATGATATTGTCTTTTTCTACTCTAGTATCTGTAGTACAAACAATGCCAACAGGTTTGTTAAATGCTAAATACGTAAAAGATTCTTTGGTATCTACAATAGCTTTTCCGTCTACATGCACTTCATCCTTTGGAGCTATTTTGGTTCCCATTTCTGGCACAACACCGTTTATCGTTACTCTTCCAGCTTCAATAAGTCTGTCTGCTTCTCTACGAGAGCAATAACCAACTTCGCTTAAATATTTGTTTATACGTTTAAGATTCTCTTCCATTTGGCAAAGATACTATAAGTTTAATCACTTTATGAAATTTAAAAGACGAGACTCTAGCTTAATTCGTAATGTAATTATTAATGTATTCGGTTATGGTTTCATTGTTTAAAGAGTGACCAAAGCCTTGCGTCGTTATTAATTGCGCATTTATATAATTTTGTTCAAAATGTTTCGCGTCTTGATACGGGATAATTCTATCGCGTTCATCGTGTATTAAAAGTGCGGAGGTATTAATTTCTTTAGTGAAATCTCCAGCAGAAAAATAAGCAGGTAAGTGACCGTATTTTTCTAGTACGATTTCGCCCATTTGTTTGTCTACTTTTTTATTGTACCCCATCATTTGTACATAGCGATTAAAAACACCTGTAAAGTTGGAAGGAGCGCCTAATAAAACTAGTTTTTCTAAAGCTGTATTTTGGTATTTATACTGATAAAATACCGTTGCCATACCACCAACAGAATGACCAATAATGATATCTGGATTAAATTTTTTAGAAACGATGTTTATAAATTCGGAATATAGAATAGCATTAAAGCTTTTACTTCCAGAGCGGCCATGTGCAGGTGCGTCTAAGGCAATGATATTATAATTTTGCGCTTTTAAATTTTCAATTAAAGGTCGCCATCTTGTAGCGTTACTTTCCCAACCATGTGCTAGTAATATTGTTTTGCTTTTACCAAGCCATCTGTAGGTCATGATATTTAAGCCTTCGTGTTCTAATTCTTCTTTAAACGCAGTGTCTAAAAAGTCGGTTTCTTTTTCATTAAATTTTTTTCCTTTTAAAGGTTTGGAAAATAAGGATAGTGCTAGGTTTCCAGCAGCTTTTGGTGAAATATAACTTACTATATTAATAAGTAAGCCAATGGTTTTAGATATAAAATTCATTTTTAATCTTCTCTGTTAACTAAATTTATGGAAAATGCTGGAAGGCAAATAGCGATATATTCGCAAGCAATGGTAAATGGATTAGAATATTGAACACGAGTATTCTTGCTGATTTTTATAGATTGTCCAGCTTCTAAAATTACAACTTCGTCTTCAATAATAAATTGTTTTTTGCCTTTAATTATGTACGTGTATTCATCAAACTCCGGTGTTTGAAAAGGTTCACTCCAACCAGCAGGAGCAATCATGCGAGCGATACTTATTTGCGAATCCTTGTTAGTAGCCAAGCCAAAGTGTTCTTCTATCACTTTTCCATCTGTTGTAGGAACAACAAATGGGGAATCTTGTACGGTGTATTTCTTTTTCATAATGTAGAAAAGTCTTTTAATAGTATATACGTAACTTTTATAGTAATAGTTTTATTTTAAAGGCTTACGTTTAATCATTCCTCCTTTTAAATCTTTTACAATACCAATGGTGACAAAGGCATTTTTATCTATTTTGTCTATTTCGGTGTAAAGCTTTGCCAGTTCTAGCCTAGTCATTACGGTGTAAATTATGTCTTTATCGTAACTTTTTCCGTGTACACCAAAACCGCCTTTTCCGGCATATATTGTGCAAGCTCTACGTAGTTTTTCGGTAACCATGATTCTAATTTCCTCGTGTTTTTCAGAAATAATAGTAATCCCTAAATACTCTTCAACGCCATCGACCACAAAATCTACGGTTTTAGCAGCAGATAAATACGTTAGTATCGCATAAAGCGCTGTTTCCATAGATAAAACATAAGCACCAAAAGAAAAAATAACAATATTTATAAGTAATAAGACATCTCCAACGGTGATAGACATTTTTCTGCTTAAGTAAATAGCTAAAACTTCTGTGCCATCTATAACGCTTCCGCCACGCATGGCTAAGCCAATTCCTAAACCTAGAAAGAAACCGCCAAATACAGCGATTAATAACTTGTCTTCAGTGATTGTTGGGTAATCTACAAAGTGAACTACTAGTGCTAAAAAAGTAATAGCAATAACACTTTTAAGGGCAAATTTCTTACCAATAGTTTGGGTTGCGAGTATAAGGAATGGGATATTTACTATTAGCAGTAAAATACCAAGAGGCAAAGCAGTTATGTTTTGAAGAAGTAAGGAAATACCTGTTGCGCCACCATCTATAAAATGGTTTGGTAACAAAAAACCTTTTAAGCCAAATCCTGCAGAAAAAACACCAATAATGATAAAAATCGATTCTTTTATAGCGTGTGAAAACTCTACTTTGATGTTATCAATAACAGGAGTTATTTGTATTTGCGTATATGGTTTAGGAGCCTGTTTAGCCTTAAGCCTTTGCTTCGCTATATCTACTAATAATTTGCCAAATAGTGGATTCATAACGCTTTAATATTAATTCCAACCGATCATGAAATGTTTGATTTTAGCGGTGTCAGGAATCTGTATTGCTTCAATTTTCTTATTGACATCCATGCGCAGCTCGGAAGGTAACTCCATTTTATCAATGGTGAAAAATCCATTTATGTCATTTACAAAGACCACCACGTTTCTTAATGTATTTTGAATACTAGAAATGGTATAAAGGTTTTTAATATCTCCAAATGTACTTGTAGTATTTAATCCTTTTGCTGTTTTGTATCTTGGATCTACGACTTTAATGGTGGTAATAGTAGCCGTAGAATCTAATGCTTGGTTAGGCGAAAGTATTAATAATTGCTTTCCTGTTTTATCATAAATTTTTATGTCATTGATGCTTCCTGTAAACTCATCGCCATCAATTCGTCTGACAACAGAATCATTAGCGTAAATGGCTTCCATATCTTTTACTTGTGTAGAGTCTGTTAAAAGACCAATATTGTTTTTAGAGATTAAAAATGGGTTAACTTCTTTTTTGCAGGAAGTAAAAACGATACTTAGTATGCAAAGCGTAAAAATGATGTTTTTCATATTTGTTTTCCGAGAAAGCGGGAATCTTATTTTTTTTATTTCCGTGAAAACGGAAAATATATGGTTTGTTGTTTGTGTTTATTTATTCTGAAACTCTAGCCAAAGACTACAATACTTTTTTTAGAATCCCGAAAACGGAACGTATAAAAGTAGCGCTTGTAAGTACTTTTACAATCGGATTCATTCTCGTGCTAGTTCTACTAGAGCTAGATCGCGTAGACTTTTTACGTTCTTTTTCTTTAGCTTCTCTAGCGTCTTCTTTAATTTGTAATGCTTCTGCCTTTTCAATCTTTTTATTCAACATTTCATAAGCCGATTCTCTATCTATGGTTTCGTTATATTTCATAACCAGTTTAGAGTCGTCTAAAAGATTGTTTAGTTCTGTTTTTGTAAGGACATCCATTCTACTCATTGGTGCTCGCATCATCGTTGCTGCAAGTGGCGTTGGTCTTCCTTTTTCATCTAAAGCAGAAACTAAAGCTTCACCAATTCCTAAGGAAGTTAAAATTTCAGCGGTATCATAATATTCGGTATCTGGATAGTTTTGTGCTGCAAGTTTTATTGCTTTTCTATCTTTTGCTGTAAAAGCACGTAAGGCATGTTGAATTTTTAGACCTAACTGACTTAATACGCCTTCTGGAACATCGGTTGGGTTTTGGGTTACAAAGTATAAACCAATTCCTTTACTACGTATTAATTTTACGATGCTTTCAATTTGATTTAATAATGCTTTGGAAGCTTCATTAAAGATAAGATGCGCTTCGTCGATAAACATAATTAGTTGTGGCTTGTCGGCATCTCCTTGTTCTGGGAACGTTTCATAAATTTCCGCCAATAAGCTTAACATGAATGTAGAGAATAATTTAGGTTTATCTTGAATATCTGTTAATCTAATAATATTGATATATCCTTTACCGTCTCTTGTGGTGCGCACTAAATCTTCCACATCAAAGCTTTTTTCTCCAAAGAAAAGTTCTCCGCCTTGCTGCTCAATTTCTACTACTTTACGTAAAATTGCTCCTGTCGATGCAGAAGAAATTCTACCATATGCATCCGAGAATTCTTCTTTTCCTTCTTTGGTTGCGTATTGTAATATTTTTTTAAAATCTTTTAAGTCTAATAAAGGTAGTTTGTTGTCGTCACAATATTTAAAAATAACAGCAACAACACCAGATTGTGTATCGGATAAATCTAAAATTCTAGATAATAAAACAGGTCCGAATTCACTAACTGTAGCACGTAAGCGAACACCTTCTTGCTCAGAAAGGGACATGATTTCTACAGGGAATCCTTTTGCTTCAAACGGAAGACCTATTTTAGCATGACGTTCATCTATTTTAGCATGGCCAGGACTTGGCTGTGCTAAACCACTTAAATCCCCTTTAATATCCATTAGTAAAACAGGGATTCCTTTTTCGCTTAAATTTTCAGCTAAAACCTGTAGTGTTTTTGTCTTTCC
>JAGPUY010000114.1 GCA_018067265.1 Oceanihabitans sp.
ATGTTTAAACCGTTACCGAAACTACAAAAAAATAACGAGATATTAGTATGAATGAGAATGAAATTTTTATAAGAATTAGATATGGTGAAACCGATCAGATGGGTGTTGTTCATCATGGCAATTACGCATTATACCTAGAAATGGGACGAACAGAGTGGTTAAGAACGTTTGGTATTTCTTACAGTCAAATGGAAAGAGAAGGTGTTATGCTTCCAGTGATTTCTATGGCTTTAAATTATAAGAAATCAGCCTATTACGATGACGTTGTTAAAGTGAAAACCCAACTTAAAAAAACACCTTCTGTGAAAATCGAATTTGAATATGAAATTACAAACGAAGCAGGTGAGATTTTAGTACAAGCCAATACCGTTTTGGCATTTATTAACATGAAAACTAGAAGACCGATGAAATGTCCAGATTATATTTTAGATAAACTGTAGAAACTTCTCGTTATACAACTTCGATTTTTATTTCGAATTGATTGTCGAAAGTTTCAAATACAGATTCGGAGTTGTTTTTTCTTACAGATATAAAAACTTTACAATCCAATTCTAAAATTTGATTGGTAATATTTAAGTTTTTCTCTTTAATAATACGCATCACTTTATTCATGTTTTTGTATTCAAAGGAGATGCAGTATGCAATATTGATTGTTTTTGTAATAATTTTCGAAGCTTCTAGAGCCATTTGTGCTCCAGTTCGGTAGGCATTAATTAATCCGCCAACGCCAAGTTTTACGCCACCGTAATAACGAAGTACCACTATAAGTATGTTGGTAACATCATAAGATTGTATTTGTCCGTAAATAGGCATTCCTGCGCTATTATTGGGTTCTCCATCATCATTTGCTCGGTAGGAAATGTTTTTTTCGTCGGTTCCAAATTGGTAAGCATAGCAGAAATGGCCTGCGGTATGGTGTTGTTTTTTTAAATCCTCTAGGTGCTGTTTTACTTCTTCTTCATTCTGAATAGGAAATGCATAACCATAGAATTTGGAATTTTTATCTTTAAACAAAACGGCTTCCGAAGGCGTTGTGATGGTTTTATAGGTGTCTTTTTCTTCCATTTACGCTAATGTAACTAATACAATAGAAACTATTGCAAGAACAATTCCTATCCAATTCTTATTTTGTAGTTTTTCTTTAAAAATA
This sequence comes from Oceanihabitans sp., assembly GCA_018067265.1. Taxonomy (GTDB): domain Bacteria; phylum Bacteroidota; class Bacteroidia; order Flavobacteriales; family Flavobacteriaceae; genus Oceanihabitans. Next base: position 1,151 of record JAGPUY010000114.1, read on the forward strand.
ACTAGTCCGATTAAAGTCGATAACATTACTATAGCGACATTGTTTACGGTAAAAAGGGTGGAACTTTCAAAACCTTCAAATTGTAAGGCTTTTAGTAGCATATAAATAGAGTAGTAGTTGACGATGCCTAAAAGGATTCCTCCAAAAATACTGCGATAATCCAATTTAAATTTCCCTTTTACAGCTTGAATGCTAAGCAGTATTATTCCTATTAGTCCAGCAATACAAAAAATGGTTGCAGAAAAAATGGGAATGCCATTGGGTGAAACATAGCTTGTTTCTACATATTTTATAGAGGTATCAATAACGCCAGAACCAAAAAATAATACAATAGGTAGCCATAAATTCTTAATGTTAAAAGTCGCGGTTTTCGCTTTTACAGAAGTTAAATAGACGGCAACTAAAGCTAGAATAATACCAACTCCTTTTTGCCAACCTAAACTTTCATTATACGCATATAAACCAAAAATAATAGGAATTACAACACTCATTTTACTTGCTACGGATGTAACTGTTAGTCCGTTGCGTTGCGCTGTTAATGCCATGACATTAAAAATGGAAATAAAGAGAAATCCTAAACCGATAGCGCCAAAAAACCAATCTTCATTTATGATTTTGGAAACATTTACCGTTTCTTCATATGCATAAACACCAGTTAAACACGCTATAAAATAGTTAGCAACAATAGCTTGAAGCGTATTGATTTTATATTTGCCTAGTAGTTTGAAAATAATGAATATTAGCGTAGATGCTAGGATGCTGAGTAAAAGGTATATCAAAATAAGTCTTTCTTAATGGTAAATAAATCGATGATATCTTCACTCGTTTCATCGATATTCCAAATGTGAATTCCTAGTTGTTTTGCAGCTTCGGTGTTTTCTAAAGTATCATCAATAAAAAGCGATTCTTCTGCTTTTATATTGTTTTCGGTTAAAACGAATTCAAAAATATTGGTGTTTGGTTTTCGTAATTGGATTTCGTGCGAAAGATAAAAAGGATCAAAACAGTTTTTAAAATCTTCGTAAAACGAAACGTTTTCTTTAATCCAATCTATATGAAGTTCGTTCGTGTTGCTTAATAAAATAAGTTTATACTTTTTATCTGCAGCTAATTGTTGGATGAATTCTAATCGCTTTCGCGGAAAATCCTTCAGAATAAAATTCCAGGCATTTATAATTTCATCTGCTGTTAATTTTGGGAAATTTTCTTGATAAAATTCTAAGAACTCTTCCGTATCCAATAAGCCTTGTTCGTATAAGGTATTGATAGCAATTAGATCTTCTGGAAGCGCATCTACTTCAAATACATCTAAAGCATTTTGCATTCCTCCGGCTTTATCTAGGTTGATAAATACATCTCCGAAGTCGAAAATTAAGTTTTTAATCATGTTTATTTCCTTCTTAAAAAAGGTGTGTTAAGTTAGTATGGATCTTCCGAATATGCGCAAGGTGCCCTTTTATGTATTACTATAAATTCTTAAAGTATCGTTATTAATGGTTTCTGTGGAAACAATTTCGCCATAAAGCTTTGGTGCTTTCACGCCTTCTTTAAATAAAATGTTTCCTGTAAATACCCGAGCTTCATCCCAAAGATTTTCATCTATAAACATTTGCAAGGTTTTAGAGCCACCTTCAATAATTATAGAATTTATGTTCTCTTTATATAAGTGATTACAGATCGCTTTTGCGTCATGATCTTTAAAGGTAATGGTTTCGGCTTCGTTATTGAAAATAGCATATGCTTTAGAAAGTAAACTGTTTCTATCTAAAACCACACGAATAGGGTTGTTTCCTGAATAATCTCTAACGGTTAAACTCGGATTATCTTTAATAACGGTATTTGTACCAACCAGAATGGCTTGTTCTTCTGCGCGCCATTTATGTACTAATTGTCGCGAAATTTCATTGGTAATCCAAACAGGTTTGTTTTCGTCTTTGTGTTTCGGAGCAATAAAAGCATCGGTAGTTTCTGCCCATTTTAAAATAATATACGGACGCTTTTTGTTGTGAAATGTAAAAAATCGTTTGTGGTGTTCTTTGCAATCTTCCTCTAAAACACCAACAATTACATGGCACCCAGAAGCTCTTAGTTTTTTAATTCCTTTGCCAGCAACTTTGGGATTATCATCCACACAGCCAATGACCACATTCGGTATTTTATGGCTTATAATAAGAGCACTACAAGGCGGTGTTTTTCCAAAATGGCTGCAAGGTTCTAGCGTAACATATAAAGTTGCTTCTTGTAAAAGCGATTTATCTGCAACAGATTTTATTGCATTTACTTCGGCATGATTACCACCATAAGCACTGGTGTAACCTTCGCCAATAATAGTATGGTTATGTACAATTACCGCACCAACCATTGGGTTTGGTCTCGTGGTACCTAAGCCCAGTTTTGCAATTTGTATGCAGCGTGTTATGTAGTCTTCGTGTGTAATAATAAAAAATTTAGAATTTAATTTTTACGTTTTCGGTTTTATCTACATCGTAGGTATGTGAGAAACCGAGTACTTTATATTTGATTTGTCCTTTGTATTGCACTTTCATTTTTTGAGATAGTAGGCTTCCTAATAAACCGCTTAAACTTTTGTCGCTAAAAATACTGTCGGTTGGGACATTTGCTTTTAACGGAATAGAAAATTCTTTTTTTGCAGGAACTTTAAAGCTTTCTGTAGTTACGGTTGCCATTTGGTTGTTGTTAACAAACACTTTAATCTCGTCTGTTTTTAATTCGCCACTAATATCATTTTTATTCAAAAAATACGCATCTGCAGTGAGTGTAATGAATTTAGAATTAGAATCGTCTACCTTAATGTTGTCTACTCTTAAAAACTCTGGTTTCTCTTTTACAGAGCAACTTAAAATAGTAAGTGTTGCTGTTAATAAGATTATAAACTTCTTCATTTCAATTTTTTTAGATTTAATGTATCTTCACCAGCAAAAATAATGAACTCATTTGAACTTTTTAGATTGTAGCGAATTAAAAAAGTTTAAATGAGTTTAAAACTTAAAAAAGTGAGGAATAGCAATATCATTATAAGAGAAATTGAACAAAAGGATAATGCGCAAATTGAAGCAGCTATTAGAGGTTGTTTTCATGAATATGAAATTCCTTTGGTTGGAACCGCTTATGAAGATGCCGAAACACCAAGGATGTTTGAGTCTTATCCAAATAAAAACGAGGTTTATTATGTGGTGGTGTTGGACGGTACCGTTTTTGGTGGTGGTGGAATCCAGCCTTTAAAAGATTTTGAATCGGAAGTATGCGAGATTCAAAAAATGTATTTTGCTCCAGAAGTTAGAGGAAAAGGAGTTGGGAAACTGCTTTTTGAAAAATGCATGGAAGCCGCTAAAAAAATGGGATATAAACAATGTTATTTAGAAACTATTCCGAACCTAAAGGCAGCAATTCATATTTATGAAACTTTTGGTTTTAAGCATTTAGAAGCGCCTTTAGGAAACACCGGACATAATGCTTGTGGTATTTGGATGCTTAAAGATCTGTAAATGATAATGGAATTAATGAAGCTAAAAGAAATACAAAATATATTTCACGAACAGTTAGACACTATTTATGGTGGAGACGAAGTAAATAGTTTTTTCTATTTACTAATCGAAGCATTTTGTGATTTTTCTAGAATGAAATTAGCATTAGAACCAGGAAAAACCATTACTAAAGTAGAGGAAGATGCTATTCGTGATGCTTTGCAAAGGTTGAAAGAAGAAGAACCTATTCAGTATATTTTAGGAGAAACAGAATTTTACGGTTTGCCTTTTAAAGTGAATAAACACACATTAATACCAAGACCAGAAACGGAAGAACTCGTTTCACTTGTTCTTCAAAATATCGAAAATAAAAAACAGGATTCTAAAACGTACTCGATTCTTGATATTGGAACAGGAAGTGGTTGTATAGCTATTTCGTTAGCTAAAAATTTACCAAAGGCGAAGGTTTATGCCTTAGATGTTTCCGCGAAAGCGATAGAAAAAGCAAAAGAAAACGCCGCATTAAATCAGGTGGAAGTGGCATTTATAGAAGCTGATATACTAAATGTTTGTCATCCGGAACTTGTTTCAGGATCTAATGATTTTGACATCATTATATCCAATCCGCCATACGTTAGAAACGTAGAGAAACAAGAGATGAAGCCCAACGTTTTAAATAACGAACCACATTTAGCCTTGTTTGTAGCAGACAATAATCCGTTGCAATTTTATGAAGCAATAACAAAATTTGCTGTGGAGAACTTGAAACCTAAAGGCGAATTATATTTTGAAATAAACGAGTATCTTGGTAAAGAAATGATCGCTTTATTAGAAGAACATAATTTTAAAGATATAGAATTAAAGCAAGACATTTTTAGAAAAGATAGAATGTTAAAAGGAGTAAAGATTAACGATTGCTGATAAGAGATTTTCGATTTCATATTTTTGATTACGAAATACATTCTTGCATCTGCCTCTTGGCGGAAAGGTTTGTGACAAACAAGAGATAAAAGAATTAAATGAATACAAAAGAATACATCCAAAACTTACGTACCGAACTTCGTGAGCACAACTATAATTATTACGTATTAGATAATGCTACCATTAGCGATTACGATTTTGATATTAAGTTAAAAGAATTGCAAGCTTTAGAAGAAAAGCATCCAGAATTTCAAGATGCAAATTCGCCAACATTACGCGTAGGAGGAACGGTGACTAAAAATTTTAATACCGTTGTGCATGCACATCGAATGTATTCTTTAGATAATTCGTATTCCTTAGAAGATTTACAAGATTGGGAAACTAGAATTAAAAAGATGGTGGATGGCGAAATTCAATACACTTGCGAGTTAAAATATGATGGTGCATCTATTAGTTTGACCTATGAAAATGGAAACTTGTTGCGCGCAGTAACTCGTGGAGATGGAATGCAAGGTGATGAAGTAACCGCAAATATTAAAACGATTAAATCGGTGCCCCTACAATTAAAAGGAAATTATCCACCAATATTTGATATACGCGGCGAAATTGTTTTGCCCTTTGAAGGGTTTAACAAAATGAACGAAGAACGTATCGATATTGGGGAAGAACCGTATAGAAATCCGAGAAATACAGCTTCAGGAAGTTTAAAGCTTCAAGATAGTGCAGAAGTAGCAAAGCGACCATTAGAATGTTTGTTGTATAATATTACAGGAGATAATTTAGGGATTGCTACGCAAATGGAAAGTCTGGAGAAAGCGAGACAGATGGGATTTAAAGTTCCGGAAGCAGCAAAACTTGCAAACTCTATTGAAGAGGTATTAGAGTTTGTAAATTATTGGGATAAAGAAAGACATCATCTGCCATACGAAACAGATGGCGTAGTCGTTAAGGTGAATGATTTACAACAACAAGAAGAATTGGGTTATACAGCCAAAGCACCGCGTTGGGCAATGGCTTACAAGTTTAAAGCAGAGCAAGTTTCTACGCGATTAAATAGTATTTCATATCAAGTAGGAAGAACAGGAGCGATAACGCCAGTTGCTAATTTAGAGCCTGTAGAATTAGCAGGAACCACAGTAAAAAGAGCTTCTTTACATAATAGTGATCAAATTGAAAAGCTAGATATTAGAGTGGATGATGCAGTTTTTGTAGAAAAAGGAGGAGAGATCATTCCTAAGATCATTGCTGTAGATTTTACCAAACGTCCCGCAAATTCACAACCAACTATATATATAGAACATTGTCCCGAATGCAATACACTTTTAGAAAGAGATGAAGGCGAGGCAAAACATTTTTGTCCCAATTATTATGGGTGTACTCCACAAATTGTTGGAAGAATTCAGCATTATATTTCTAGAAAAGCAATGGATATTGAAGGTCTTGGCGGCGAGACCGTTGCACTTTTAGTACAAGCAGGATTGATTACCAATTATTCTGATTTATATACGTTAACTAAAGAAGAGTTGATGCCTTTAGAGCGAATGGCAGAAAAAAGTGCGGAAAACTTAATAAATGGCGTAGAGGCTTCTAAGCAAATTCCTTTTGAACGCGTGTTATTTGCTTTAGGAATTCGATATGTTGGAGAAACGGTAGCTAAAAAACTGGCTAAACATTATAAAAGTATAGATGCCATAGAAAAAGCAACGCAAGAGGAATTAGTAAATGTAGATGAAATAGGAGTTAAAATAGCGGAAAGTGTGGTGGCGTTTTTTGCTTCGGAAGCAAATAGAAATACGATTGAAAAGCTAAGAGATTTTGGTGTGCAATTGGAGGTTTCGGCAGAAAAATTGGCAAGTCAAACAAACCTATTGGAAAACAAAATATTTGTAGTTTCTGGTGTTTTTGAAGTGGTTTCTAGAACCGAACTCAAAAAGTTAATAGAAGATAATGGCGGTAAAGTTTCGTCTTCTATATCTGCTAAAACGAGTTATATCGTGGCTGGAGACAAAATGGGGCCGAGTAAAAAAGAAAAAGCAGAAAAATTGGGAGTGCCATTAATATCTGAGCAGGAATTCTTACAAATGTTGGACTAATTTGGGTGCTTTTTTGCGAATAAACCGATAAACGTTATTTGTTTTACGTTAAATTACATTTTTTATTTATATTTGAAGGCTGATAACTTCACTTTTTAGGGTGCTTAAATTATTTTATGTTAGCTGATTATTTTGGTTTCACCTTTTTAAGTCTACTAGACAGTTCTATCTTTTCTATTTTAGAATTACTAGTTGTCCCTGTAATTACTGTCATTTATTTTGTGTCAAGAAAAAAAAAGGCTTTGTTTTTTCTATTATTTTTGGTGAGTTATTCTTCTGCAGATATATTACATATAATAGATGATGATAATTTATCGGAAACACTATATTTTGTATGTAATATACTTTACGTTGTTTCCTTTCTATTTTTGTTATTCGAAATTTTGAAGACTATAGATATTAGGGGTATTGTAAGGAAATTTCTAATTCAAACGATTGTCTTATTTGCTCTTGTTATTTATCTGTTCATTGTTTTATA
>JAGPUY010000116.1 GCA_018067265.1 Oceanihabitans sp.
AGAAATAATAGCTAGAAGTATTATTCCACTTCTTCGTAATCTACATATTCACCAACGTTTTTATTTGAAGATTTATTATTGGGCATTTTATCTATAGTAATCTCCCCTTCATTTTTTGGAGGTGGCGGATTTCTAAAACCACCAAACTGTTCGCCAAAACGCTGTTCGGCTTTTTTAGTGATAAACTTTAATAAAATAGGAGCAAATAATCTAGATAAAATCTTCACACCATAATAAATTAACAGTATGATTAAGATAACTTTTACAACCCCAGTAACAGATGCTAATTGCAACATAAAATCCTTTTTAAACAAAAATACAATTCTTATGTCTTAATTTATGGTATAAATTCTTAAAAAAACTATAAAATATATATATTTGAGCTCAAACAAATCCACAAACATGAAGTTCTTAAAATTCTACTTAGCAATTTTCGCTTTTTCTGTTTCGTTAACAAGTTACTCGCAATACACCGAAGTAATTAACTCTAACCGACCTGGAGTATCTAAAAGTGCCTTTTCTGTAGGTACCAATGTGATACAATTTGAAGCTGGTCCATATATGTTAAACGAAAATCATTCGCGTTTAAACCGTGACGACAAAAGTTTAGGAGTAGATTTCACTGCAAGATATGGTCTTCTTTGGGAACAATTAGAACTTAATATTGAAGGAACGTATCAATCTACAAAAAGAACTTTTACCAATACGGTAGCTAATGAAGATAAATTTAGCAATTTTAAAACATTAACACTAGGAGCAAAATATTTGGTGTATGATCCTTATAAAAAAGCGGGCGAAGAAAAACCGAATATTTATAGTTGGAATGCCAACCATAAATTTAAATGGAAATCTTTAATCCCTGCTGTTGCTGTTTATGCTGGTGCAAATTTTGACGCTAAAGACAATCCGTTTACCGCAAATGGCGTGGAAGGTTTTAGTCCGAAAGTAATGATAGCCACTCAAAATAACTTTGCAGGTGGTTGGGTATATGTGATGAACTTTGTAAAAGATAGAATTGGGACAGACCAATCTGATTTCTCATACATATTAACACTTACCAAATCGATAAACTCCGAATGGGTTGTATTTGGAGAAGCACAAGGAATAAGTAGCGATTTTTACGCAGATAATTTAATCCGTTTTGGTGGTGCTTACCTTTGGAGCAGAAACTTTCAATTGGATACTGCTTTAACCTTAAACACTAAAGATACGCCGTCTGTTTTTGGTGTCACTGTTGGTGCTTCTTACCGATTAGATTTTCATCAAGATAAAGAAATCGATAATGGCGGAGAACTTGGAGATGGTTCTAAGGCAAAAAAGAAGAAAAAAAGTAAAGGAGATAGGAAGTCTAGAAAATCTAAAAAGAACAACAGACAAAAGCAAGAACAGAATTTTGATGAAGAATAAAGCACTATTGATTTTATGATTACCATAAAACAAGTACATACAAAGAAAGAGTTTAAAGCATTTGTTAAATTTCCATTTACGCTTTATAAAGATTCTAAATACTGGGTTCCGCCCATAATTTCGCAAGAAATAAAAACGTTCGACAAAAACGAAAACCCTGTTTTTAACGATGCAGACGCATCCTTTTTTCTAGCCTATAAAGGCAAAGAAATTGTAGGTCGTGTTGCAGCTATTATTAATTGGCTAGAAGTTAAAAAACAAGGCGAAAAGAAAATGCGTTTTGGCTGGTTTGACTTTATTGATGACCTAGAAGTTTCTAAGGCGCTTTTAAATAAAGTGACTGAAATAGGTAAGCAAAACAATTTAGAATACACAGAAGGTCCTGTTGGGTTTTCAAACCTAGATAAAGTTGGTGTTTTAACCGAAGGTTTTGATGTGATTGGTACTATGATCACTTGGTACAATCATCCGTACTATGTCAATCATTTAGAAAATTTAAACTATCGTCCGGAAAAAGAATGGATAGAAAGTAGATTCCCATTTAGCAATATTAATCCGGAAGCATTCACTAAAGCGAATACATTAATTAAAAAGCGCTACCAAGTAAGCGTTCGAAACTTTACACATACCAAAGACGTCATGCCTTATGCAGACGAAATGTTTGATTTGTTTAATACCTCTTATGCTTCGTTAGCTTCTTTTGTCGAGATTACCGACATTCAAAAAGCGTATTTTAAAAAGAAGTTTATTAGCTTTATAAATCCGGAATACATCAAATTTGTTTTTGACAAAGACGATAAAATGATTGCTTTTGCAATTCTTATGCCTTCGTTTGCTAAAGTGTTACAAGAAATTGGCGGGAAACTTTTCCCTTTCGGTTTTTTAAAAATGTTAAAAGCTAAAAAAGAGAGCAAGGATATTATTTTCTATTTAATAGGAATTGCTCCAGAATATCAAAACAAAGGGATCACCGCTATCATATTTAATGAGTGCTACGATACCCTTAAAGATAAAAATATTGAAAACTGTATTCGAACTCCGGAATTAGCAGATAATATTGCTATTCAACAAATTTGGAAACACTTTGATCCCGAAATTATTAAACGTAGAAAAACGTATAGAAAGGAGATTGGTTAGTTTTTCAACCTACTAAAAGCACTAAAAAAAGGTGTTATACCTATACTATTAACTTTATAGCTTTTAAAAAAGGGCTCTCCTAAAGAAGAGCCCTTTTTTTTTTAGTTACTAGGGATTATTTTAAATATATTTTCTTCGTTTTTTAAAACCTACATCTACTCTGCTTTCTGTTTTTCATTTTATCGTTTTAAAGTAAAATGAGATGTGAATTTTCCTCTATTACCTGTTATTGGATCCTTGTATTCTACGGTAAACCAATAATCATTTGTTGGCATCCTATTTCCGTTAAAAACACCATCCCAACCAGATCCTGCTGGATTCATTTGTTTTATT
>JAGPUY010000121.1 GCA_018067265.1 Oceanihabitans sp.
TTATAAGTATTACGGCTAGTCTGTGGTATAAATCTTCACGGAATCTACCTTCTTCTATTTCCTTTTTCAGGTCTTTATTTGTTGCTGCTACGACTCTAACATTTACCTTAATATCTTTATCACTACCAACACGTTGTATTCTACTTTCTTGTAATGCACGAAGTACTTTTGCTTGTGCCGAAAGACTCATGTCTCCAATTTCATCTAAAAAAATAGTTCCGCCATTGGCTGCTTCAAACTTTCCTGCTCTGTCTTTGTTTGCACTTGTAAAAGCCCCTTTTACATGTCCGAAAAGCTCACTTTCTATAAGTTCGCTTGGTATTGCCGCACAGTTTACTTCTATCATTGGTCCTTTAGAGCGTGTACTTTTTTGGTGTAACCAATGCGCAACTAATTCTTTTCCCGTTCCGTTTGGACCTGTAATTAAAACACGAGCATCTGTTTGTGCCACCTTTTCAATAATTTCTTTTATATGCGAAATGGCCTCACTATTACCAATCATTTCGTAGTTCTTGCTGACTTTCTTTTTAAGCATTTTGTTTTCTACAACAAGCTCTTTTCTATCTAAAGCAATACGAACGGTATTTAATAAACGGTTTAAATCTGGTGGTTTTGAAATATAATCAAAAGCACCAAGACGCATCGTATTTACTGCGGTGTCTAAATCGCCATGACCAGAAATCATAACCATTGTGGTTTCTGGTTTTATTTTTTTAACCGCTTCTAAGACTTCTACACCATCCATTTTTGGCATTTTAATATCACAAAGCACTAAGTCATAATCTTCTTTCTTAATTTTTTCGATTCCTACCAAACCGTCTTCCGCTTCTTCTACTTCATACGTATCATTTTCTTCGGAAAGTATTTTTACTAATACTCTTCGTATTGCTGCTTCATCTTCGATTACTAATATTTTCGGCATCTTTATCTTTTTTTTATTTCTGAATAATATGAATATCTCTTTGTGGAAAAGGGATACTAATGTTGTTTTCTCTAAATAATCTATCTATTTCAAAACGAATATCACTTTTTGGTATTCTTGCATTAAAACTATCATTTAGCGTGAAAGCAATTTTAAAATTTAAAGCACTATCCCCAAAATCTGTAAATAAGACAGCTGGCCCTGGGTATGCTAAAACATCTTTATGACCTTTAGCAGCTTCTAGAAGCAATTTCTTTACCAATTGCACATCACTACCATAAGCCACACCTACATCAACACTCTCACGAGTTGTGGTTCCGTTTTGCGTCCAGTTATACAAACTATTGGTTAAATATAAATGATTTGGTATCACTAATACTTTATTATCAATAGTAACAGCTCTTGTGGTACGTAATTTAATTTCTTCTACACGACCTATTTTTCCGTCTAATTCAATAATATCACCAACATGAACAGTTTGGTCTATTAAAATAAATACTCCGGAAATGATATCTTGAAAAAGCGTCTGCAAGGCTAAACCAATACCAATTAATAATGCTGCAGATGCTGCAAAAACCCCTGTAACATTAACGCCAACAGTATGTAAAGTCACCAACACGATAACGACATAACTAAACCAGGTTGCATAAGAAAAAACAGCTTTGAATTTTAACTTATCCTCACTTGGTAACTTTCTACTTATCAATCTTCTAAGAAGTCTTAAAAATAGGGTTGCAAATAATATGACTAAAAATAAAATTAAAATATTTTGCACACTAATCTCTACATCTTTAGAGATTTGAATAGATTTACTTAGTATGTTTTTAATGTCTTTCATATTAATACTTAATCCATTTGATAAGCTCTTTATAACTCGGTTTTTTACCATACATTAAAATACCAACTCGGTATATTTTTGCAGCAAACCAAACGGTTAACATAAAGGTACCCACCAATAATAAAAAAGAAAGTACTTGTTGCCAAATTGGTACACCAAAAGGAATACGCATTAGCATAACCACTGGAGAGGTAAATGGTATAAACGAAAATATAGTAGAAACCGTACCGTGCGGGTCTTCTATTACTGTAAATATACCAATATATACTGCTAAAACTAATGGCATAATTATAGGTAACATAAATTGTTGCGTATCTGTTTCGTTATCCACTGCTGCTCCAATTGCTGCGTATAAGGAACTGTATAGCAAATATCCACCTATAAAAAACAAGATGAACGCTATAATTAGATTTGCTATTGGTAAGTTATAAAAAGCGGCTATTAAATTTTGCATTTCCATAGCTACTTCTGGGTTTTCCATGGCTTGCTGCACCATTTCGCTTTGCGGTGTTTGCTGCATTAAATCGATACCAAAAATGGCAGAAACTACGGTCATTAAAATACTTCCTATTATAATCCAGATAACAAATTGCGTGATTCCCGCTAAAGAGGTGCCAATAATTTTACCAAGCATTAATTGTATTGGTTTCACCGAAGAGATTATTACTTCTATAATTCGACTTGTTTTTTCTTCAATAATACTTCGCATAATCATGTTACCATAAATAATAATAAACATGAATAATAAGTAACCTGCCGCCAAACCAAAACCTAATTTAAAATAACTATCGATTTTAGAGGTTTTTTCGCCAATAAAACTTTCTTGTGCAATATTCACTTTGGTTCTAGATGCCGTTAATTTATCTAAATCAATACCTTGTTCCTGCAGTTTGACATCTCGCAATCTATTTTCTAATTTACTTTCTAAACTAGATATTACAGATAAGGAAGGTGTTTCTTTCGAGTAAAATTTAATATGTTTTACCAATGCATCTATACTGTCTTGTTTTGGAATATACAGCAAACCATAGGTTTCTGCTTCTTCTACAATCGTTTTGGCATCGTCTAGAGATACATTATTAAGCAAATTATATTTGGTATGCTCTGTATTTTGAAAAACATCTGTAACCAATTCCGATTCGTCTAAAACAGAAATAGTTCGGGTTTTATTATTATTTAATTGGGATAAATAACCAACAACTGCAATAAGTGCTATCATAATAATAGGGCTTAAAATAGTCATGACAATAAACGATTTGTTTCTAACTTTTGTTAAATACTCGCGTTTTATAATAAGTGGTAAATGATTCATAAATTAATTATTCTTAACTGCTTGAATAAAAATATCGTTAGCGCTTGGTATGAGTTCGACAAAATGGGAAACTTCACCTTTCGTGGTTAAATAGCTTAACAAATCGTTTGCAGATTCGTTTTCTGAAAGTTTTATATTTAGTTTTAACGCATCGTTTAAGGATCTAAAATCGGTAATCGAGGTATCAAATTTTTGGGAAATCGTTTCGGCAAGAGCAACTTTATCTGCAGCGTTTATACCAATCTCAAACGTATTGGTTTTATACTGCCTTTTTATATCTGTTAGTTTTCCATCTAATATTTTATTAGACTGATGGATTAGCGCAATATGATCACACAATTCTTCCACAGATTCCATTCTATGTGTAGAAAATATTACGGTGGCACCGTTATCTCTTAAACGTAAAATTTCGTCTTTAATTAAATTCGCGTTTATGGGATCGAATCCAGAAAAAGGTTCATCGAAAATCAATAATTTAGGTTCGTGTAAAACAGTGACTACAAACTGAATTTTTTGAGCCATTCCTTTAGAAAGCTCTTGTATTTTTTTGTTCCACCAATCGCCAATTTCTAAACGATCAAACCAATATTTTAATCTAATTTTTGCTTCGGCTTTACTCAAGCCTTTTAATTGCGCTAAATACAATACTTGTTCGCCAACTTTCATCGATTTATATAAACCACGTTCTTCTGGCAAATAGCCAATGTTTTGCACATGATGCGATTGCAAAGGCTCTCCGTCTAATAAAACGTGACCAGCATCTGGCATTGTTATTTGGTTTATTACACGTATTAAGGTTGTTTTCCCTGCTCCATTTGGTCCTAATAAACCAAAAATACTTCCTTTAGGAACGGAAATAGACACCTTATTTAATGCTGTAAAATCGCCAAAGTTTTTAGAAACTGCGTGTGCTTCTAAGAGGTTTTTCATAATATGTATTTAGTAATACCAAACAAATGTTTTGGTATGATATAAGTGTTGTAAAGATAGAAAATGTTACAAGAGAAATAGCATGCATCAAATTAAAATTAAAGATAGCAAGCAACGAATAAACTATTTACCTAATTCTAGTCCGATTTGTTAAAACAGGAATTGCTAAAAAACAAAACCCACCCTTTTACTAAAAGTGAAAGGATGGGAAAAAATTGCTATGAAAAAGAAAAATTATCACTAAAATTAATTAGTGATAAACCAAATATACTATTTTTTGCCAAATAAATGTTAACAGAAAGAGATTTGTTACCATTTAGCAAAAAAAAATCCACTTAAAAAGTGGATTTCTTATATATACTATTGCTTTTTTTAAGAAAACATATCTTTTACTTTTTCAAAAAAAGATTTATCGGTACTTTCTGGTTTAGGCGAAAAATGTTCATCATCTCGCATAGATTCAAAAAATTCTTTTTGTTCCTTATTTAAGGTTTTTGGTGTCCAAACATTGACATGTACTAATAAATCTCCTTTACCATACCCATTAATGTTTGGTATTCCTTTTCCGCGTAAGCGTAAAATTTTACCAGACTGTACGCCTGCTTCTACTTTAATTCGCACTTTTCCTGTTACGGTATCAATTTCTTTAGAAGTACCAAGCACTGCGTCTGGAAGACTAATGTACATGTCATAATGTAAATTATCTCCTTCACGTTGCAAGGATTCATGATCTTGCTCTTCAATAGCAACTAGCATATCTCCAGAAATTCCATTTCCTGGTGCCTCATTACCTTTCCCTGTTACTTTAAGTTGCATACCATCTACAACTCCTGCAGGAATTTTAATAGAAACGGTTTCTTCTTTAATGATTAAACCGTGCCCATCTGCTTCTGCTGGTTTTTGATCTATAGTTTGTCCTGCTCCACCACATGTTGTACATGTAGCTGCTGTTTGCATTCTTCCTAGAATAGTATTGGTAATTCTAGTAATTTGGCCAGAACCGTTACAAGTAGAACAGGTTCTGTACGTAGTACCTTCTGCTTGAACTTTACGTTTTACTTTAATTTTCTTTTCTACGCCATTCGCAATTTCTTCCAACGTAAGTTTAACACGAATTCTAAGGTTACTTCCTTTTACTCGACGTTGTTGACCGCCACCAAAGCCGCCACCAGAGAAACCTCCGCCACCGCCAAAGCCACCAAAAATATCACCAAACTGACTGAATATGTCATCCATATTCATGCCACCTCCGCCACCTCCAAAACCTCCAGAGCCATCAAATGCTTGATGTCCGAATTGGTCATAGCGTGCTTTTTTGTCAGCATTACTTAAAATCTCGTAAGCTTCTGCAGCTTCCTTAAATTTAGATTCTGCTTCGGTGTCATCTGGATTTTTATCTGGATGAAATTTTAAAGCCATTTTTCTATAGGCCTTTTTTATATCTGCAGCTGTTGCGCTTTTACTTATTCCTAATATTTCGTAATAATCTTTCTTTGCCATATATACCTGAGTTTTCAGCTTTTCGTGCCAGTTTTCATCGTTTATTATCTAAGAATACTGTACCCTTTTTCTGAACACTTTATTTATTTTAATTTTCAGTTTCTTTATGCTGCTCTAATCTATAAAGAATACAACAGCATAAGAAAAACTGTTTTACTGTCCTATTACCACTTTAGGAAAACGTATTACTTTCTCTCCTAGTTTGTACCCTTTTTCGACTACATCAATAATTTTCCCTTTTAAATCGTCTGTTGGCGCAGGAATTTGTGTAATTGCTTCATGATGGTCTGCGTTAAAGACATCCCCTTGTCTAATAGATAAAGCTGCCAATCCTTTATGCTCTAACGTAGAAAGTAATTTTTGATAAATTAGATTCACTCCTTTACGCAGTTCTTCCGCTTCTTTATCGTCTTCAATATGACTTAAAGCACGCTCAAAATCGTCTAAAACGGGTAAAAGCGATACCATAACGTCCTGACTTGCTGTTTTAAACAACTCTACACGCTCTTTAGATGTACGTTTTTTATAATTTTCAAACTCTGCAAAAAGACGTAAAAATTTATCTTTTTCTTGTTTTAATTCTGCTTGTAGTTGCTCTTCCACAGTTAACTCTTGCGTTTCTACTGTTGATTGTTCTACTTGCTCTTCTATAACTTCTTCTTTATTTTTCTTGCTCATTTTTGTACCTAGATTTTAAATACCTTTTAACAGATGGCAAAAGTACTGCCATTCTTATAAAAATGTCAAAATGTCATTGCCTTTTTTTTATGCTTTTTCTTATTTAACTAAATTAACAATTTGTATTTTTGTGACTTAACACTAAAACAAAATAATAATTATGAAAAAACAAGTTTTAAATATTTTTACTGTTGTGGCATTATGTACTGCTGTTATTGGTTGTAAAAAAGCAAAAGAAGCTAACACAAGTGAAGCGGAAGCTGCTGCTGTTAGTGAAAGCGCTACAGCAAAGTATGTTGCAAACGTATCTGAATCTACTATTGAGTGGAAAGGTTTTAAACCTACAGGAACACATAATGGTACTGTAAACATTGAAAGTGGTGTATTTCATGTAGATAATGGTACTTTACAAAGTGGTACTTTTTTAATTAACATGAAATCTATCCATGCTACAGATGTTGAAGGAGACCAAA
This sequence comes from Oceanihabitans sp., assembly GCA_018067265.1. Lineage (GTDB taxonomy): Bacteria > Bacteroidota > Bacteroidia > Flavobacteriales > Flavobacteriaceae > Oceanihabitans. The sequence continues at coordinate 6,654 of JAGPUY010000121.1, forward strand.
AAGAGAATTTGGAAGCGCATTTAATGGGAACTGTTGCAGGTAAAGAAGGTGACTTTTTTGATGTAAACAAATTTCCAACAGGTGCATTTGAAATTACAGGAACACAAGCTGCTGAAGGTGGAAAAACAATGCTTTCTGGTAACTTAGCTTTAAAAGGAAACAAACATAATGTTACTTTTCCTGTTACTATTACTAATGAAGGAGATATCATGACCATTTCTAGTGAAGCCTTTACTATTGACAGAACGAAATGGGGAATTAACTATGGTTCAAAATCTGTTTTTGATAACCTTGGAGACAAGTTTATTAATGATGATATGGAATTAAAGATTACTATTAAAGCTAAAAAAGCTTAAGTCCTAATTACTTTACAGAAAATACAGCCATGCTTTTAAGTGTGGCTTTATTTTTGCTTAAAAACATATAAAATGGTAATCGTCAGTGATTTACTTATTTAAAATCGAGTAAATTAGCTTTTTATCGAATAATTAAAACTTAATAATCCATTACTTTACATTTTATAATTAGAAGGTATATTTTCACAGTTAATTAGTGGAAGACAGCCTTAAATATTTAGAGAGCCTAATGAAATCTATTTTTACCTTTTTAATTGCATTTACGTGTATAGCTACCGGTTTTAGCCAAACACCTAATACCTTAAGTTTTCTAAATTTTGAAACCGACTTTTTCTCTTATAATCCGGAGCAAAAGAAAACGGTAACAGATGATCACTTTAGCTTTGCAGAATATGTGATCTCAGAAACTAAAAAGTCTTTAAATAATGATGTAGCTAATTATAATGTCATTAATTATTGGAATATCTTAACCGCATTAGATATGCTTAAAGAAGATAAATCAAAATTAATTTTAGCTTTTCAAAAATTGGTAGAATTAGAAGGTAGCTGTAAATATATTGTTAATTATAAAAAGAAAATTTCTTTTTATAAAACCATAACAGCAATGTATGACCACTATTATTTACAATGTAAAAAAAGCGATAGTCTGTTAGGGACGAACTAGCTATAAGCACTTTGTTGCTCTTAACATATGTCTTTTTCCCGGAGGACCTGGTAAGCGTTTTAAATGAAACCCTACACTTCGCAATGCTCTTTTAACGGTACCTTTAGCTGCATACGTTACTAAGACGCCGTTTTGCTTTAAAGCATTATACATACTTTTAAAGATTTCTTCTGTCCATAATTCGGGCTGCACTTCTGCTCCAAAAGCATCAAAATAAATAACATTAAAAGCTTCTTTTTCGTTGATTTCTGAAAAATCTTTTTGCACTTTAATTAGTTTAAAATTATGGGTAATTGGTGTTTCGATTTCCCAAGGAATTTCATGTAGTTTATTAAAAGTAGACTCTCTTTTGGAAGCATCTAATTGGGTAACATAATTCAATTGTTTTAGCTCTTCGGTAGAAATTGGAAAAGCCTCCACTCCTTTATACTTTATACTAAGATTTTGTTTTTC
>JAGPUY010000141.1 GCA_018067265.1 Oceanihabitans sp.
AATTACAATACCATCATCGACCAAAATACCAATAACGATAATCATTCCAAAAAGTGATAATACATTTATGGTAACACCAAGTTGTGCCGCAAAAATAAACATTCCTAAAAATGAAATAGGCAAACCAAATGCTACCCATAATGCCAAACGTGTATTTAAGAATAGGGATAAAAAGATTAACACCAACAGCATTCCTACAATGGCATTTTCTGTTAATAAATCGGTACGTTGTTCCAGTGTTTTTGAACGATCTTCAATAATACTTAATTGTACATTATTATGCTTTTGATTATATCCTTCAATATACGTTTTCACATTTTCTGCAGAGGATATTAAATCCTCGTTATTCGTGCTAGTTACCGTAATATTTACGGATAAATTTTGGTTGTAATACGTCGCATTTGGAGTCTCTGAGAAACGATCACGAATAATAGCCACGTCTTTTAAACGAATAACTTTACCATCATTGGTAGCACGAACCACAATATTAGAAAGCTCATCCCCATAATACGAACGGTTATTTGCTCGAATTAGATATTCTTCGGCATCCGTTTTTATAGTTCCTCCAGTAGTTAAAATATTAGCTCTACTTACGGCTTGCGAAACTTCCGTAAAGGTTAGGTTATACGCTAACAAACTAATTTCGTTTACTGCTATTTCAATTTCTTCATCTGGATAACCAGAAATAGATATTTGCGAAATACCTTCAATAGCTCTTAAATCATTTTCAACTTGCCTCCCTAATTGTTTTAAAGTTGCCAGCGGAATATTATCGCCACTTAAAGCAAAGGAAATGGTTTCTCTAACCACCTCTTGTTTCGCTACAATTAAAGGTTCCATTCCGGAAGGAAAAGAAGGCACGCGATCTACGGCATTTTTAACTTCCAATAACATAAAGTCAATGTTCTCCCCTTTTTCGGTTTCTACAGTAATGGTTCCACTGTTTTCTCTAGATACCGAAGTAACGCGATCCACACCCTTTAAACCTTTTAGATTATCTTCTATTTGAAGTACAATACCTTCTTCAATTTCTTGAGGTGATGCTCCAGGATAGGTAACACTAATGTTGATTATTTTAGATTCTACTAAAGGAAAAAAGGAAGATTTTAAGGATAGTATTCCTAGAATTCCAAAACCAATAAAAGCTAAAATAAAGATATTAACAGCTACGTGATATTTAATAAAATATGTTATTAATTTTCTCATGTTTACTGCTTGTCTTTGGTATTACTTTTTTCTTCAAAAGCTTTCACTAACATTCCTGCATAGGCACCAGGAACCGATTTTTTAAGAATAATAGTTCCGTTAGGTACATTTTTCAATACTACTTTCGTTTCCGAAAAATACACAGGTTTTACATCTATTACATCCAACAGACTATCTTTAACTACAAATATTTGCTGACTTTCTAAAAGCAAGTTTCTATCAATTTCGATAGCATCACTTTCTTCTTTTGCATTTAGATTCGCTTCTAAATACATGCCTTCTTTTAGATTGGCGTGCTTCACTTCTATATACGCAGTAATGGTTTGTGTGGTAGCATCAATACTTCCGTTAACACGGGATACTTTACCAGTATATACTTCTGTTTTATCTAAGTTATTTAAAGCAACGTCTTCACCTACTTTTAACAAATTAGCGTAGGTTTTACTAATAGCTACTTCCATTTCGTATACCGAAGGATCTATAAATTCTCCTAATTTTTGTCCGCTTCTAATTAAGGTACCTTCCGTTACTAACGCTTCGGTTAAGATTCCCGAAAAAGGTGCAGAGATATAATACTTAGCCAAACGTTGTTCTAAGTTTTTTACGTTGTAGTAATTAGATACAATACTTCTTCCTGTTATGAAATAGTTCTCCTTATCGGAAGTCATTTGAGGTAACTTTGGAGTTGTTTTATCTAAATCAAAACTAGTAAGATAGTTTTGCCATTTATCGAATATATCTGGAAAATCTAAACGAAGATCTGGCATGATAGCAGCAATAGAGTTGTACAGATTACTTTTTGAAGACTGTACACTTGCGTAATACTCTGCAGCATCTATTTTAATTAAAGTTTGTCCTGCTCTGTATTTTTGTCCAGGTTTAAATAAAGTACTTCCAGATTTAAAAATCCCTTGCACTTCGGCATAAATTTCTAATCTACGTTTCGCTTCAAGACTACCATTTGCGGCAATAACTATTGGAATGGTGCTGTTTTGTACCGTATCTGTAAAAATAGTTTTTACAATTTTAGCTTTAACTGGCTTTGGTTTGTTTTTATCTGCTATTAATTTATCAGCAATAAAGTAAGAGCCAATTATAAGTAGCACACCTATAATAGATAGTATAATTTTACGCATTGGTATCGTTTTGTAATTAGACTACAAAACTATGCTATAGTTTAACGGGTAAACGTTAAAGAAAACCTAAAAAAACTTATGCAAAATCTTCTAGTTTCAATGTGATATCTTCCCATTCTTGCATGAGTTGGGTAAGTTTATTTTTGTTAGCTTGATAGGTATCAAAGAAACCTGGTTTAGAAGAAACTTCGTCATAATTTACAGCGAGTTCCACATCTGCCTCTTTAATTTCTTTTTCTAACTGATTTATTTTAGATTCTGTATTACTCAACCTGTTATTTAAAGATTTTAGTTTCTTTTGGTCGTCGTAAGACTGGGTTTTCTTTTCTTTAGGAGCAGATTTTATAACGGTACGTTTTTCTACCTCACGCAGGTTCTCCACATTACGCTGCTCTAGGTAATAATCTATATCTCCTAAATACTTCTTGATTTTTTCATCTTTAAATTCATAAACCGTATCTGTTAATCCTTGTAAGAAATCACGATCATGCGAAACCAAAAGAAGTGTGCCTTCAAAACGCTTTAAGGCATCTTTTAAAACGTTTTTAGATTTAATATCTAAGTGATTGGTTGGCTCATCCATAATAAGCACATTAAAAGGTTGCAGCATTAATTTTGCAAGCGCCAAACGGTTACGTTCCCCTCCAGAAAGTACTCTTACATATTTCTCTGCTTCGTCACCACGAAATAAAAACGAACCTAAAATATCACGAACTTTACTTCTATTGGTTTCGTTTGCAGCATCAATCATGGTATCTAAAACGGTTTTGCTACCGTCTAAATATTCTGCTTGATTTTGCGCGAAATAACCAATCTGTACGTTATGACCCAGTTTTAAGTTTCCGTCGTGTTTTAAATCGCCGACCAAAATTTTAGCAAGTGTAGATTTACCTTGCCCATTCTGACCAACAAATGCCGTCTTCACATCCCGTTCAATCATTAAACTCACTTCGGATAAGACTTGGTTTTCACCGTAATTTTTAGAAATCTTATCTGCTTCTACCACTACTTTTCCAGGCGTTATAGAAACTGGAAAATTTAAAGTCATTACAGAGTTATCATCTTCATCTACTTCAATTCTATCAATTTTGTCCAGCTTTTTTATTAGCGATTGCGCCATGGTTGCTTTACTCGCTTTCGCTCTAAACTTTTCAATTAGTTTTTCCGTCTGTTCAATCTGTTTTTGCTGATTTTTTTGAGACGCTAATTGTTGTGCTTTAATTTCATTTCGAAGCACTAAATACTTCGTATATGGTTTTGGGTAATCGTAAATTCTTCCTAAGGAAACCTCAATGGTTCTGTTGGTTACATTATCTAAAAACATCTTATCATGCGAAACAATCACTACTGCTCCCGCATAATTTTTCAAGAATCCTTCTAACCAGATAATAGATTCTATATCCAAGTGATTGGTTGGCTCATCTAATAATAGCAAGTCATTATTTTGTAATAATAATTTGGCCAATTCAATACGCATTCTCCAACCACCAGAAAAAGTATCGGTAAGCTTATTAAAGTCTTCGCGTTTAAAACCTAGACCTTGTAATATTTTTTCGGTTTCTCCCTGGTAGTTATACCCGCCAAGGATTTCGAATTGATGTTGTAAATCGTTAAGATCAATCATTATTTGATTGTATCCTTCACTTTCGTAATCGGTACGCTCTACAAGTTGTGTGTTTATTTCCTCTAGCTGTGCTTCTACTTTTTTAATTTCGGTAAAGGCTTGATAAGATTCTTCCAATACACTTCTTCCTAAAACAAAATCAATATCTTGCTTTAAGAAACCAATTTTTAAGTCTTTATCTGCAGCTAATTGTCCAGAATCCGGTTCCAAATCCTTAGATAAAATTTTAAGCATGGTAGATTTTCCTGCGCCATTTTTCCCTATTAGACCAACACGATCGCCAGAATTAAGTTTAAAAGTAATTTCTTCGAATAAATATTCGCCTTGAAAAGATATAGATAGATTGTGTATGTTAAGCATAGATTGGTAACAATTGTTACTTTAATTTAATAAATAATGGCTAGTTTTGTTTAGATGAATACATTTCATAACCAGTTTGCAAAAGTACATAAATAATATGTTTAAAAAAGGTTCTAAATTATATAGTATTTTAACGGGTTCTTGCCCAAAATGTCATCAAGAATCCATGTATAGTGACACCAATCCCTATCACTTAACGAAGACATTAACGATGCACGATAATTGCTCGCATTGTGGTATTAAATACAAGATCGAACCATCTTTCTTTTATGGCGCGATGTATGTTAGTTACGGTGTTGGTATTGCTTTTGCTGTTGCTGCAGCTGTAATTAGCGGGGTTTTTCTAAAAGCTTCCATTCATTATGTTTTTGCTTCTATAGCTGGAACTCTAATTATTTTTGCTCCTATAATAATGCGTATATCCAGAAATATATGGATTAATATGTTTGTCCATTTTGATAAAAATGCAGTGAAAAAGAAATAATTATTTGGGCGTTACCACAAGGGTCGCGCTTTCCATTGTATCTTTTTACTTCTATATCAGGTAACTATTAAGGAAATTTATACTTCCGTAAAAAGGATGCCATTGCAATCGCTAACGCAAGCAAGCTCAAGCCTTTTTCTATACCACAAGCTTAGTTTCTGCAATAGCTAGTCGTATTTATTGAAATCTAGCAATATCAATTTCGTTTTCCAAAGCTATATTATTCTCAATGCGATCGAATAGCTGTTTTGCTACATAAGGAGCAATCATAACACCTCTTGTACCTAAACCATTAAGCACATACATATTTTTATGTGTTTCGTGTTGACCAACAAGCGGTCTTCTATCGGTAACTGTTGGCCGTATTCCTGCAACTTGATTAACGACTTCAAAATCGCATTTTAAAAAGGTTTTAAGCTTTTTTAAGAGCGCCTCTTTAGCTTCTGTCGTAATGTTGTTCGTTTTATCTTTCCAGTCGTATGTTGCGCCTACTGTATATAAATCGTTTCCTATAGGAATTAAAAACACACTGGATTTTAATACAAAGTCTATTTTTAAATCCGGCGCATGAATAGTTACCAATTCTCCTTTTACTTCTTTTAAAGGAAGGTCTTTAAAAAACGGATTCTTTTTAACACCAAAACCTTCCGCAAAAATGATATGTTTTGCACTAATATCCTTATACTGAATCGTATCTTCTATAATTAATGCTTCATAACGAAAAGTATCTTCCAATAATTGGTTACGCTCTAGTAAGTGTTTTTTATAGCTTTCAATTAAAAGCTTCGTATCTATCCTTCCGGTTCCTAAAACTTTTCCGAAGCCAAAATTTGCATCCAATGCTTGGCTATCGTTTTTTATTAAAGCTGTAGAAAGGT
>JAGPUY010000158.1 GCA_018067265.1 Oceanihabitans sp.
GTTGAAAGTAGATTTACAGATGTAGATTTTGATGATATTTAATATCTAATACATTTAGAATTTTAAAACCGTTGCTATTAGTAACGGTTTTTTTGTTTTAAAACTGAATTCATTTAACAGATTGCTTCGTACCTCGCAATGACTTAAGCCTTCACATAAAACAAAGCCAAAACAGAAATCACTACTGCATAAAGTACAGCAATTTGCCAACCAAGTAATACGGATAAGGTCAAAATTACTATAAAAAACCAAAGAGGAAACAACGTTATATAAACAGCAAATCTAAAGGTTGCCATAAACTCTATTTCCTTTATTTTAGGTTTTACATAGCTTTTCCAAATAACATAAGGAAGTATAAAATTGGCTAGAAGGATATATTTTATACCAATTTTCCCAAAACTAGTTTTAGGTTTTTCTTGTTTCTGGCACGCTTCAAAATTAGAACCAATACAATTATTGACAGCTTCCGGATTTAAAAAATCTACTTGTTTCTGTTCCAATTTAGCAATCGTTTCCTCATAATTCCCCGAAGTAATATGGGTTGTTAATTCACAAATTGCTTGGTACACATCCGATTTAAGCGCAATAACTGCTTGATTTTTATCTTTTAAAAGGTAGTTTTTTGCAGGGATTGGCTTTCCGAAGAAAACCGCGGTACTATCCACAAAATTATTCGCTTTTATATAATTAACACCAACCGGAATAATTTGTAAATCTAATTCTGGGTACTTCTCTAAAGTTTCGAAAACAATTCGGGTAAAACCTTTACTTAACGGTCTAACCGTTCGGTTTAAATGATGATTTCCTTCAGGAAAAATGGCAACCGCTTTATTTGCTTTTAAAATATCTGTACACGAAGAAAATATAGAATTATTGTTACTTACACTACTCCAACCATCTCTAATTCTGTATACCGGGAGCATTTGTAAGCTACGCAAAAGTTTATCCACAATAGGCTTATTAAAAACAGAAGCTCTCGTTAAAAAGTAACAAAACCTACCCGATTTTGTAGCAATTAACAACGGATCTATAAGTGCATTTTGATGATTACTTAAAAATAAAATGGGTTTATTTTTGGGCACATTTTCGACATGATACACCTTAAAACTTTTGTAATAACAAAAAAGTCCTAGCCTAATATAGGTTCTAATAAAATGTAACCAAAGTAGTTTCAAATGCTTTCTTTTTTAGATATTGAAGACCAATAAAAGGCTAGACATAAACCAGAAACAATATGCCAAATCCCCCAAAAAGCAGCCATTAAAGCCATACCGCCAAGTCCGTTAAAAAAAGTAAAAATAAGTAATAAGCCTAAACCAGAATTTTGTATTCCGGTTTCTATTGCCAATGTTTTTTGGTTTTTAAAAGATAAACCGAAAGCTTTAGCTACAAAAAAGCCCAATGCGAGTGCTATAATATTATGACTAATACCAATAAGTAATACCTTATCTATATACTGATTAAAAATATCTAAATTGTTTGAAAAAGCGATGACAACAATACCTACAAAAACGAATATAGAAAATGGTCTTAATACTTTGGAAAGCTTTTGTGCAAGCTCTGGCATTTTACTACGTAAGGTCATTCCTAAGACTAACGGAATACCTAAAATAAGCAATACTAGTTGTACTAAATCGAAGAAATTTAATTCCACATTTTCTAATAGTAGCGCTGTAGGCTGGTATAAATTGCCATAAAACTGAAAATTTATAGGTGTTAAAACCATGGCTAAAAAAGTTGCAAAAGCAGTTAAACTTACAGAAAGTGCGGTGTTTCCTTTTGCTAGATGCGTCATGAAATTAGAAATATTTCCGCCAGGACACGCAGCAACCATCATCATACCAAGCGCAATACTTGCTTGTGGTTTTATAAGTAAAATAAAAAGATATGTTACAAAAGGTAATAGTACAAATTGCGAAAGTATACCGAGCAAAACTACTTTTGGCTGTTTAAACAATTCTTTAAAATCGTTAATCGTTACACCAAGAGCAACGCCAAACATAACTACGGCAAGTGCTATGTTTAATACCCAAAGTCCGCTGGCATCAAAATTAATTTTTACATCGTCTAATTCCACCATATTTAAGAGACAGTAGTTCCGTTTTTGACTTTGTTTTCCGGATTTAACAAAATGACATCTTTATTATTTACAGCACCAACGACTAAGCATTCACTCATAAATTTACCGATCTGTTTTTTCTCGAAATTAACAACGGCAACAATTTGTTTGTTTAGTAAGTCTTCCTTTTTATATAAAGTGGTTATTTGTGCCGAAGATTTTTTAATTCCTAAAGCACCAAAATCGATGGTAAGCTGGTACGCAGGATTCCGCGCTTCGGGAAAGTCATTCACTTCTATAATAGTGCCTATTCGCAAATCTACTTTAGTAAAATCATCAAAAGTTATAGTATTACTCATGCGCTAAATGTACAAAATATTGTTTTTGGAATTTAGATTTTGCTTTTTGGTTTTTTATTTTTTTACATTAGTCAAAAATTAAGTCATGGCAAGAACACTATCGAATATGCTTCCGCTAGGAACAAAAGCTCCGAATTTTGAATTGTTGGATACCGTTTCCGGTAAACGATTACCACTTCCGCAATTAAAAGGAAAACAAGCAACTGTTATTATGTTTATCTGCAACCATTGTCCGTTTGTGATTCATGTAAATCCGATTTTGGTTGCAATGGCCAAGCAATATGAAGGTTTAGGCGTTCGATTTATAGCCATTTCTAGTAATGATGCGAAGAATTATCCGCAAGACGGACCAGCAGAAATGAAGGAGCACGCCAAAGAAAACCAATATCCTTTTCCATATTTATTTGACGAAACCCAAGAAGTAGCAAAAGCTTATGACGCCGCTTGTACTCCAGATTTTTACGTTTTTAATGCCGATTTACTTTTGGTGTATCGCGGACAATTAGACGATTCTAGACCCGGAAATGGCGTTGCTGTTACGGGATTAGATGTCCATCATGCTTTAGATTGCGTGTTAAATAAAACGGAAAACACAAAACTTCAAAAACCAAGTATTGGTTGTAATATAAAGTGGAAGTAAATCTACTTGCTTTTGTATCGTTTATTTTCTATATTTAAAGGTTAGTCTTTTAATAAAAATTTATGGAAAATAGAATTATAACACTAAAACCAAAGTATCACAACAAAGCAGAGCAAATTTTAATTTGTTTTGATTACAATCAGGCAGTCATCCACTTGGTACGGACTATTCCTGGAAGAAAATGGAGTGTGATTTTGCGAAAATGGTATGTGAAACGATCTTCGGAAAATCTACAAAATATTAGAAAAAAACTCCATGCATATACTATTGATGATTCTATTCTTAAGAAAAGTCCGCCAATAAAAGTATTTCACAATACTTCGCAACTTACTACGGAGCAAAAAGCCATTTTAAATGGTTTTTACAAATATTTAAGAGGCAAAAGGTATAGCCAAAGTACTATAGATACGTATACTTTTTTAACTGCAGATTTTATAGCTTATTACCATAAAGAACTGGTTGATTCCTTAAACAATAGGCATGCAGAACTGTATATTGAAGATATTTATATAAGAAGACAATATTCTATTAGTAAGCAACGACAATTTATTAGTGCTTTAAAAATTTTTAAAAACTACTACCCTAATATTCCTTTAGAGGAATTGCTACTTGTTCGTCCAAAAAGAGATAAAAAGTTACCAACTGTATTGTCGTTAGAAGAAGTAATTCAAATAATAAGTGTCACAAAAAACTTAAAACATCGCGCCATTATTGCTATCATTTATTCTTGTGGGTTACGAATTAGTGAGTTAATTAATTTAGAATTAAGTCATATAGATATTGCTAGAAAGCAAATAACGATTAGAAATGCCAAAGGAAGAAAAGATCGTTATGTAATCATAGCAGAAAGTTTTTTACCATTATTGCACAATTATTTAAGCACGTATAGGCCAAAGCGTTATTTTGCTGAAGGGCAGAATCACGGCAAGTACAGTTCGGAAAGTGTTCGTGCTTTTCTAAAAAAGACCTGTAATCTGGCACAAATTAAAAAGCGAGTAACCCCACATACCTTAAGACATAGTTATGCTACACACTTACTAGAACAGGGAACGGATATACGTTATATACAGGCGTTATTAGGGCATGCAAAACCAGAAACGACCATGATTTATACGCATGTAGCCAAAAAGGATTTATTAGCGATTAGTAGTCCATTAGATCATGCGGTAAAACAAATTATGGACGCCCGTAAACAGCAAGAGAAAGTTGGCATATCCGGAACATAAGACCCAAAAATTGTTATATTTGTTAGGATATAACCAGTTATCTTTAATTGCTAAAAATGGTTACTATCCATTAAAATAATTCTAAAAAATCAAATTCATCTGTTTATTTAACAATCCAAATTTTGTAGTTCACTCACTCAAAATCTGATTATTGAATTTATTAAACTATAATAATCCACTTACTCAAAATCCGAATTTAGCCAGAATCGGAAACTCACTCTTGCGGAATTTTCACTCGAATAGAATTTAAATTATTCAAGTTTTACCAACTCTAACGCAAAATGCTACAAAGCGTTTTGAAAAAAAACACTTTTCACTATTCAAAGGTAAAAGCAAAACACGTTTAGCTTTTGTTCCTTTTATTGTCCAATCTGAATCGCTTCTCTAATTCTTATAA
>JAGPUY010000164.1 GCA_018067265.1 Oceanihabitans sp.
ATTATTAACGACTCAAAAATATGCAAAGCAAGAAAGTATAAGTTCGTTTAGAGATTTAAAGCATCAAGAAAAAATAGGATTTTATAAAGCATTGTCTTTGGCTTATAAAAATATTGAAGATTATAAAACGGCACATTTATATATAGAAAAAAGTACCGAATCCGCAGAAAAAACAAACAGAGTACAAATTTTAAAGAATATTAACACTGTCGAAAAAGTATATTTGACAAAAATAGAAGAGCAAAAAGCAAAAATATTAGAAGATGAGAATTTGCTAAATCAAAAACAGTTTACTATTACAATATTGATATTGCTAGCAATTTTATTAGTTTCAATATTTGGTGTTTTGTATTATAGATTACGTTCAAAATATTTAAAACGGAAAATAAAATTAGATGCACTAAAAATTGAAAACCAACGTGTATATGCCGATAAATTATTAAAAGAGAAAGAGATTACTGCACTTGAGTTAGAATTAAAACAAAAAGAACTTACCACAAATTCAATCTCGTTATTACAAAAAAAGGAACAGTACGATTCACTTATAAAACGCTTAAAAAGTTTTAATTTAAATATTAGTAGTAAAGATCAAAAAGAAGAATTTAGCAATATAATAAGCGAATGTGTAGCGAATAAAATGAGTTTTAATTGGGAAGAATTAAAATTGACTTTTGAAAAAGTACATTCAGAATTTTATAGTAATTTATTAAAAAAACATCCAGATTTATCTTCAAACGAAAAGAAAATATGTGCCTTTTTAAAGTTAGGAATGAATACAAAAGATATTGCTTCAGTAACTAACAAAATAGAAAGAACCGTTATTACAGCACGCTCTCGATTACGCAAAAAAATGAACTTAGATAAGAGTGTAAATCTCGAAAATTACATTTCATCCTTTTAAATACAAGCTTTTTTTAACGATGTACACATAATGTACACATCCTTTATTCTTTAAATGCAAAGTCACACCATAGTTTAGCTTTAAATATTTAAAACTAAAATTATGCCCTATTTTTTTTGTATAAAAAAAACAATAATTTCAATCCTCTTTTTAATAACTTCTATAGTAAGTTACAGCCAAACAAACGTTGCAAATAGTTATTTAAGTGGAGGTAATGCTAGAGTAGTAGAAATTACTAATGGAATTGGAACTACTGTTTTTGGTAGCGACTTAACAGCAGATTGTTCTGCAGGTTGGGAACCTCAAGGTGTGTTATGTAATTCTAGTAATGCAAATAGTCAAACTGTTAGTACAAAAACTAATAATCAATCTGGAGCTACATGGAGTGTCCTTCCTTTTCAAAATGATTCTGCTGTTGGTGTACTTGTAATAGACTTTGGTGAAAGCCAACAAATAGATTTACTTCAGGTGTATCAAATGTTTTCTGATGGAAAAGTAACACTAGTTTATTTTGATGCGCATCCAAGTAAAATAGAAAGACCTTTATCTACGGATAATGATTGGGTATCTATTGGAGCATCATATATTGGGGCTGGCTCTATTTCAGGTAATACAGTAACGCAACCTACTAATATCCCAATAGCATCAGTCAACACAAGGTATTTAAGAGTATCCGCTTTTAACACTGGAACTTATGGAGACTTAAATTATATTGAGTTAAGAACTATTAAAGTCTTCGGAACAGCACCAACAACACAATGGAAGACTCAAGTGTATACAGGAGATGATAAAACTCTTGCAGATTTGCAAGTTACAGGAAGTAATATATTGTGGTATAATACAGTATCAGGCGGAAGTACTTTGTCAACGACTACAAATTTAGTAGATGAAACTACATATTATGCCTCACAAACTGTAAATGGCATTGAGAGTATTGCAAGAGTCTCCATTAAAGTAAATCGAATATCAGATAATTCACAATTATTGCCATTTGGTAGTACAATAAATAATTTGGTGACTACTCCAAGTACAGGAGGAGCCTTTACATACTCAAAATGGTTTTCTGCTGCAATTGGAGGAAATAGACTTATAGAAACCGAAGTATTAAGTACAAATACTTATTACGTAGAACAATATTCAGAAAATCTTGTAGCTAATTTAGCTAGTATAGGTCTTGCATACCCTTATGATGTAGCCGTAGATATTTCAGGAGATATGTATATCGCAGATTTAGGAAATGATGTAATAAAAAAAGCAAATAACGATGGTAGTAATATTCAAACCATAGGTAGTGGTTTTAATGCTCCAACTGGAATTACAGTTGATGCTTCAGGAACCGTTTATGTGGTAGATTCTGGAAATAATGCCATAAAAAAGATGAATAGTGATGGCAGTAATATTCAGATTTTAGGAAGTGGTTTTAATGATCCATTAGGAATTGCTATAGATGCCTCAGGAACTATTTATGTAACAGATAGTAATGGCGTAAAAAAAATGAATAACGATGGAACAAACATTCAAACTATAGGAAGCGGTTTTAATGTACCTTTTGGAATTGCTGTTGATGCCTCAGGAACTATTTATGTAAGTGATATTGACGAGATAAAAAAGATGAATAATGATGGAAGTAATATTCAAATTATTGGGAGTGGTTTTAATCAACCTGCAGGAGTTGCTGTAGATGGATTGGGTTATATTTTTGTAGCAGATGTAAATAATAATGCTATTAAAAAAATGAATAAGGATGGCACTAATATTCATAGTTTAGGTACTCCATTTGAGTTCGATTTTCCTTATGGTGTAACGGTAGATACTTCTGGAAATGTTTATGTTGCAGATACTGGTAACAATGCAATCAAGAGAGTTGGCAACATTACAACTTCAAATCGAGTGCCAGTAACAGTTAATATTCCACCTCTAGCGCCTCCATTAACAAATTGGACAACGCAAGTTTATACTGGAAATAATAAAACCTTAGCAGAATTGCAGGTTATAGGAGAAAATATTACTTGGTACGATACTCCAATAGGCGGAAATGTATTATCTATAAATACAGTTTTAGTAGATGAAACAACCTACTACGCATCGCAAACTATATCTGGTTTTGAAAGTAATTTAAGAACTGCGATTACTGTAAACCGTATTTCAAATGACACTCAATTTATGTCTCCAAGTAATACAATAAACAATCTAATAAGCGCACCAAGTGAAGGGACAGTAGCACAATGGTATAATTCTCCTATTGGAGGAACATTGTTATCCGATACCGATACATTTAATATAGGTACTTATCATATACAACAATACAATGATGAAAGCATAACCGCTTTAGGTACAGGTTTTAGTCTTCATAATCAAGTAGCAGTTGATGCTTTAGGAAATATTTATGTAGCAGATTATGGAAATCATGCTATAAAAAAAATGAATAATGATGGTACTTATATTCAAACTATAGGAAGCGGATTTGTTGCACCTTCTGGAGTTTCTGTA
>JAGPUY010000167.1 GCA_018067265.1 Oceanihabitans sp.
AATTTACAAGGAACACTTCCTCAAGAAATTGGAAACCTTATATATCTTGAAAATATAAACTTAGGTTTTAATAAATTAGAAGGCAATTTGCCAATAGCATTCTTTAATTTGAAAGAATTGAAATCGGTTAAACTATTTGTAAATGCTTTGGAAGGAAAGATACCAACTGAAATTGGTCAATTAACAAAACTAGAAGTATTAGAATTATTCAGTAATACCTTTTCTGGTGAAATACCTTCCTCTATTGGTAATTTAAAAAACTTAAAAACGTTGGTTTTAGGAAGCAATTACTTAATAGGTAATATACCAACGCAAATTTGCCAACTAAAAAAATTAGAAGTATTAAGCTTAATCGATAATAAATTAGACGGAGAAATACCTTCAGAAATAGGTAACCTTCTAAATCTTAAAGAACTTGTTTTAGCTAGTAATGCATTTACAGGTAACTTACCAATAGCCCTTAATAATCTTACACAACTAAATACCATTATGGTAAGTGGTAATAAACTGAATAAAGACATGGTTAGTATTATTGATAGAGAGCCAGGAGATATACAAATGAAATTACATTTTGTTACAGACACCGCTTTGGCAACAGAAGAAGATTAATACCAATAATTGGAACAGTATGTAATAGGCAAAATTTATTTTGCCTATTTTTATTTTATGGAAGAACACTTTTTTCAATGTCCGTATTGCTGGCAAGACATATCTATGTTGTTAGATAATAGTATCCCTAATCAGACCTATATTGAAGATTGCGAGGTGTGTTGCAATCCTATTGAGATAAAAGCACAATTTATTAACGCAGAACTTGCTGGTTTTCAGGCAGAAAATATAGAACAATAATTTTTTTAAAAAAAGTCTTGTAATATCTAAAAAGCGTTGTATATTTGCAGTCCGAAACAATTTGGTCGCCATTATGAAGCGAAAGTTAAAAGCTAAGTAAATTGTTTTCATTTAAAATCGCGGGATAGAGCAGTAGGTAGCTCGTCGGGCTCATAACCCGAAGGTCACTGGTTCGAGTCCAGTTCCCGCTACTAAAAATAAAAGTCTTTCAAGAAATTGAAAGGCTTTTTTGTTTCTAATGGAAACAAAATTTGTTTCCATTTCATTCTACCCGGACCAGCCCAATTTTTTTAAGGTACCCATTGATCGTTATTATTAGGTGATACTATTAATACGTGGTGCTCCCTTTATAATTTTCGATGTAAATGTACCGTAGCAACATAACAAGATATACCCAATCTTAAAATGACAATTTATGACATTTTATTTTTTGAAAAATTTATTGAAAGCAATAAGTGTTTATACAATAAGTTGATTCTCGTAACATTAGTTTTATTGCTTCATTGCGTTTCTCTATTTGGTGATTATAGAGTCATTCATGCTTCGAGTCTATCAATTTTATCTCACCAAAAACGTTACAGGTCTCTTTTAAGGTAATATAAATAGTTCCGAATTTCTGAATATTTTTATGCGATAATTTTTTAGATTTCATCTAGAGTCTTCACTTTTAATAAGAAGAGTGTATTTGATTGTAACTAGTTTTGTTGGTTTTTCTTGACGTTCTCCGACGACGACTATTTGGGCGTGGTCATAATCGAATTTCAATGTGTTTGAGAAACGTTCCATATTTTTAAAACAGCAAGCAGCGAATTCTCCTAACAATAATTCTGCAGGGTTTGAAAGATGGTCTTGGCCACCTTTAATACCAAAGTAAGTAGTTGTTTGCTTTGAGATAAAGGTTGCTTTTCGATAGCAACCACATTTCCGTTTATAGTGTCATTTGCATCTCTATTTAGCATATTTTGAATTTTTTATGTCCTCGTTCTATTTTCTTCCAAACAGTTTTTGCCGTTGCACAAACTTTATTCGTTCCCTTAATTTTTATGGTGTGCATGAATGATGTGTTTTCTGTATGGTTTTTAATTAAAGAAATGATTGTTTGACCATAATGTGCTTCTGAAATGAATCTACCATCTATAGAATACAAATAATAATTGTCAATAATTTCATCAGGAACTGACTCAATTACCCATTGTAAATATCTAATATTATTTACATGCTTATTCATATCAGTATCAAATTTGTTTACTTTGAATTTTAATTCAACATCAGGGTTCTCAATGGCTTTAATTTTTTTAGAAATATTATAATCCATACTTTCTTTACTACAGAAAGCCCATTTTTCTTTTATGCTATCAAATATTTTGGCAGGTCTTCTTTTTTCAATATCGAAAAAAACCCATAAGCCTCTTGCGCTTCCAATGATATTATTTTGTTCATCATAAATAATATTTTCTCTGAATCCTTTAACAGTTGAATATTTTGATAACCAAGTTCTAATCGTAATTTTTTCTTTATAATTGGGATATCGCTCCATTTGCAAAACCCCAGAAATTAAAACCCAACCAACATTTTGTGCTCCTAATTGATATAAACTATGGTTTATGGAATAACAATGGTCTGCTGCTGTTTCTTCTAATAAAATCAAGATGGTAGTTGACGTTGCCATACCACATTTATTCATTTCAAAATATCTTAATTCAAATTGTTTATCGAAATAGTTTTTAATCATCTTACTTTTCTTTATTTACATATTTCGTTTTGATGGTTATTGCAACAAAAACTAACCTCCAGAAAACCTTTATCAGATATATGAGAAATATGGGTAAGCCATATCGCTTAATTTTTCTGGATATAAAGAAGTTATGTTCCTAATTATTAATTTCTCCCCTTTAAAAACTCCTTTAAGACGTTCACTTGAAAATCCCCTACAACCGATAGATTTGGATTTGCATTCATCAATACCAATCCATATCCTAAATGCGAAAGTTTGCAATCCTGAATAATTTCTTGATTTATAGCGCTATAAACTGGCATAAAATGTTTTTTTGTTTCAATAGTGGATGATTTAGCTATTTTAAAGGCTACAGCAACAGCATCAGAGATTTGTTTTGGTGATAATCCTTTTTTCAAAAGATCACTCGCCAAATGGGTCATTTGAAGACTGTAGTAAAAATCCATGAAATTATTAATAGAATTCGCGTTATCATATCCTTTGGTATATATTGTTAGTTCCATCGTTTCCATTTTTAAAGTATGTTAATTATAAATCTTTAAGTGTGATAGATTTTTCGGCTTGAATATCATCACCTGAGTAGGTTGCTTGTTGTCCTCTTGTAGATTGTCTACCTCCACTAAAATGGGTTTCAAAAAAAACAGAAAAATCCTCTCCGTAGTTTGTTGACCTTAAAATCTTGATGGTTCTCCTTAGCTATATTTCTTTTGCATAGTATCTTCAGTCATCTCGCGTATATTGATATCCTTCTCAGTTTGAACCGAAAGTATCGTACTTATCACGTTTGTCTTTATCGCTTTAGATACGGTTAGCCTCATTTATTTCTTTGAGTTTTTATTCTTCATCTTTGTCCTTAGGATTCTTATCTGGATGGTTTTTCGCAGCTAACTTTCTATCTGCTTTTTTTATGTCTTTTACTGAGGTAGTCTGACTTTTCATAGGTTTAGCTTTTTGCTTTATTATATATTGAATTACCTATAACTTAAAAGTCATCACTGGTAGTTTTGCGTGGTTTGCAAGATC
>JAGPUY010000169.1 GCA_018067265.1 Oceanihabitans sp.
ATGATAAAATTATTGAGAAAAAGAAAAAAGAAAAGAGCTTTGATTTTGGTGTTACTGAAAGAATTGATAAAGTGTTAGGAAAAACTCAAACACTCTCTGTTCTTATAGCCGTTTATATAAAATCCGTTGGAAATGGAATAATTATAGCTGATGTTGCTTACTATGCATGGATCCCAATTGAGAGGGTTACTAGATAAAGCGCTGCATACAACAACTTGTGTAATCAATCGCTTGATTATCAACTATTTGGAAATTCCTTCTGAATTTCCTCAGGCTCGTTCTATTGTACTAACTTAGTTCTTAACCGACGCAACTGAACCATACACAAACACGTTACCAGTAATATGATTAAAATAAATTATATGATAAATCTATGAAAAAAATAATATTTCTAGTCCTCGTTTTTATCTCAGTGCACCTTTTTTCACAAACAAACACAGAGGTTTTTTTATTAGATATCACAAATACTAAGGATACTATCGCATTGGTACACCTTAAAAATATTTCAAATAGTGAAGGTTATGACAACCAACCTTATTTTTATGATAATAATACAGTTCTTTTCGCTTCCTCGAGAAACCATCAGACCGATATTAAAAGCTATACGGTAAGTACAGATGAAAATGCTTGGAAAACAAATACTGCTTCCGGAAGCGAATATTCTCCTTTAAAAATTCCAAATAAGGAGGCTGTTTCTGCAATTCGATTAGATAAAAACGGATTGCAAAGACTGTATAGCTACGACTTCACAAACGAAACTTCTCAAATCCTTTTAAAGGATATAAAAGTGGGCTATCACGTTTGGTATAATCAAAACATTTTGGTTTCTGCGGTGTTAGTAGAAGACAGCATGGACTTAGTGGTATCTGACTTAGAAAAAAACACGAATCAGACGGTACATAAAAATGTTGGACGTTCTTTACATAAAATTCCAAATTCTAATCTAATTGGTTTTATAAGTGTCGAAAACAATGCCACAACCATAAAATCTTTAAATCCTATCACAGGTGATATAAAAAGCATCAAATCGTTACCTATCTTAATTACCGATATATGTTGGTTCTCCGAAAACAAAATCTTAATCCCCGATGATAAAATAATTGCCCAATTCAATACTTTAGACGATAGTATTAGTATTCTACATCAGTTTCAGGAAAATGAAATAAATGGGATTTCTAGAATGGCAATAAGTCCGGATGGCAAGCATTTGGCGCTGGTGTCTGAAGAATCCCCAGATATTTTAATTAAAAAACAATCTCTTGCATTCAATAATAGGGATTTAGAACGTTTTGCATCTTATTATTCGGACCATGTAATTGCAAAAAACTTTCCCAACGATACATTATATACAGGTAAAGCTAAACTAATTTCGAACTATAAAGATTTCTTCTCAAAGAATCCGGAAGCTAGGGTTGAAGTATTAAAACGAATACATAAAGGGAATATAGTTATCGATGAAGAACGTATAAATATAAATGGTAAAGAGCATCATCGTGCTGTAGTATATGAAATCCGAAATGGACAAATAGTTAGTAAGACTTTCATTCAAGATAAAGAAAAACTACCAGAAGCAGAAGCTATTATTCAGCAGCAATTAGAAGCATTTAATGCAAAAAATATGGATGCTTTTGTGGAGACCTTCGATAGCGAAGTAGAGGCGTATGACTTCCCGAATAAGATTTATGTGCAGGGCAAAAAACAATTACAAACCGTTTTTAGTGCGTTTTTTGCACAAACACCCGATTTACATTGCGACATTAAAAACCGAATAATTATTGGAAATGTAGTTATTGACGAAGAATATCTGACCGTTAATGGCGATAATTTTAACGCTATTGTTATTTATGAAATAGAAAATGGTAAGATTTTGAAAATGACTACAATTCGGTAAGACAAAAATAAACGGAATAAAAGGATGAAACAATTAGGATTAAATTCTTTCATAAGATCCGCCAACAATTACTAACAGACCTGCCTATTGGCAAGACGGGAAACAAATGCAGTAAATCAAACATTTTACGGAAAGGATAGTGTTTACGCAAAACTAAATTCATTAGAATAAAGAACGTACACTGCAAAATTGCATATGGAATCTTATAAAACGCTCCAATTGGAAACAAAAGAATTGCTTTCTGAAATAAAAACGCCAACCAATCAATAATAGATTTACTTAGGCGCGCACGAAATAAAACAACGAAAACAAAGCAACGTGTATAGCGCATTGCTAGTGGAAGATGCAGCACGATTGCTAAAATATTGTAACAATTCCCTATTTCTATCTACTTATAAAATATAGAAATTAATAAAACCAACCAGAATTGAAACTACTAACTCAGGCATATAGAGAAAACTGGCGTACAGCAAGTAAGGTTTTGTTTAGAGTAGTATCTACCTACTTTGTGTTGTATACGTTTTTCACCATTTTTGGAGTGCTTTTTGAAACCCCATTTAGAGCAATTGGTACATCTATTTTTAACATAGATTACGAATATGCGGTAAGTGGTAAAGGTAGCGGAGATCATACTTATGCGTATTTAACGCTATTTGTATCTGTCGTTTTTACGGTGATACTTGCTAGTGTTTGGAGTATTCTAGATCGTAACCGAAAAAGCTATAACAAACTGTTTTACTGGTTTTTGGTCTTTTTACGTGTTGCTTTAATTGCATCTATGCTTCTTTATGGTTTTGTGAAAATCTTTAAACTACAATTCCCGGCAGCTTCATTAACGCGTTTATTAGATCCATTAGGCGATTTTTCACCAATGGGTTTAGCTTGGACCTATATGGGATATTCTAAAGGATTCAACGTTTTTGTTGGTTTTATGGAAGTACTTGGAGCCTTATTCTTAATACCAAGACGCACACAAACCTTAGGTTCTTTTATCATTATTGGTGTGATGACACAAGTGGCTATGATGAACTTTTGTTATGATATTCCTGTAAAATTATTTTCCATACATCTCATAGTAATGGCTTTGGTTATTTTTATCACAGACCATAGATTTATAGATGTATTTATTAAAAATAAGGCGGTAGAAAAGTATAAATATTTTAGGCCTGTTGAAAATCCGAAATACCACAAAATCGTTTTTTGGATTAAATCGGTTGGTTTATTCTTTCTAATCGCTTTTATATCTTTCAATTTTTATACCACGGAAAGCCATAGAGGAGAAGATCGAAAAAAGCCATTGCTTTATGGTATATGGGAAGCATCCACTTTTATTAAAAATGGAGATACGCTGCAACCATTAATTACAGATACCTATAGATGGCGTTATTTAATTATAGATGTAAAGGATAAAGCGACGATAAAAACCATGGAGGATTTAAAACATTCGTTTCAGTTTATTACAGATTCTACAACGCAAAGGATTAAGATATATAAAGAAAATGCAGACGCTTTAGATTTTAATTTTAGGTATAAAAATCCGAATCCAGCGTTTCTTCAATTGAACGGAAAGATAGAGAAGGATACTTTGCAAATCTTCTTTTCTAGAATAGATCACGAAAAATTCAACTTGAACTCGCGTGGTTTTCATTGGATTAACGAACGTCCATTTAATAAATAGAGCATTTTTAATTAGTTGTTACATATTTTTTTTCCTTGTTTCTCGGAAGTATTCCATTTATTTTAGAACAAATAGTACTTCTTTTAAATATTAAACTATATTTGTAGTTATACAACTATAAAAACAGTTATAAATCATTGCGACATATGAAAAACAGAAAACAAAGAAATAATTGGAAGGTTATTATAAGTAAAAGAGTGGTGGTTTTAGGCTTTGCACTATTCGGTTTTAGCCTATTTGCACAAGAGCAAGAAATAAAAAAACCTGCATATGTTATTATCGCAAACAATCAAATAATCACGAAAGAACAGCTTATAACAATTGGGGATCAAGGACTTCTTAAAGGAATGCATAAAGGT
>JAGPUY010000159.1 GCA_018067265.1 Oceanihabitans sp.
AAATCCGAATTGCGTTATCATACCAGGAACACAGTTCATTTGTGCTCTAAAGTGTGGCATGTATGCAGAATGTAATACATCTTGTGAACGCATTTTAAACAATACAGTACGACCAACTGGTAAATGCAGTTCTGATGTAATTACATCATCCTGTGCATTTGGATCTGCTTCATCCAGACCTAAAACATTTGCTCTATCAATATCAATTAAACGAACATTTGCTTTTCCTAAGGTATTATCCGCACCACCATATCTAGCTTTCCAGTTAAACTGTTGTGCATATAACTCCACGATTAAAGGATCATCGTCTTCATTTACATTCATTATAGCAGACCACGTAAATAATCCGTAGATAATTAAACCAGCTAAAACGATAACAGGAATAACCGTCCAGATAAACTCTAACGTATTATTATCTGCAAAGAATAATGCTTTCTTACCTTTTTCTCCTTTGTACTTGTACGCAAAGTAGTGTAAAAGGAATTGTGTGATGGTTTGCACAACAAAAATAAGTGCCATAGAGATCATCATTAAATTATCTATCTCTGGACCATGTTCTGATGCTGAGTTAGACATTAAAGGTAAATCACCTAATTCTACAAAACTCCAAATAGTTATGATATAGATGAATGCTAAAAAGCCCATCATTAAATAACCATTCAAGGTATTATCTTTGTCTGTTGCAACCTGGCTATTTGATGTACCTACTTGAGCTAAATCAAATATTTTAACCATCTGCCAAATGGCAATTGCTATAAATACTAAAACTAAAATTGTTAATAAAGCAGTCATTGTTGTCTATCGTCTTTATTTATATCTTATTAATAATGGAAATGTTCACTTTCTTTCACAAAAGGATTTCTTTTTGCTAATAATGGTGCTTTTGTCAAAGCAGTAAATACTACATATATGAATAAGCCTGCGAATAAAAATACTGCGCTTATTTCAGGAATACCTATAAACCATCTATCCCCTACCGTTGCAGGCATAATCATATTGAAAACATCTACATAGTGTCCTATTAAGATTACAATACCTGCCATAACTACAAACCAAGGAATACGTTTATAATCACTATTCATTAATATTAAGAATGGGAATACTAAGTTAAGCACTAACATTCCAAAGAATGGTAATCTATAGTCTTCAATTCTAGTTATAAAGTATGTAACTTCTTCAGGAATATTAGCGTACCAGATTAACATGAATTGTGAGAACCATAAGTATGCCCAAAAAATACTAAACCCGAACATGAATTTAGCTAAATCATGTATATGACTATCATTAACTAATTCTAAATACCCTCTAGATTTTAAGTATAGCGAAATAAATGCGATTACAGTGATACCACAAACCATCATTCCTGCTAATACATACCAACCAAATAAGGTAGAGAACCAGTGTGGATCTACACTCATAATCCAATCCCAAGACATCATAGATTCTGTGTATAAAAAGAATACTAAGAATGCCGCTGAAATACGGAATGTCTTTTTAAAGTTTTTGTCATCTGTTGCATTATCTTGAGCAATAGAGAACTTACGAGAAAACTGTCTGTATAACACCCAACCTCCAGTAAATATTAAACCTCTAATGATGAACCCCCAAATGTTTAACCATCCAGATTTTCCTTGTATTAATTTGTCATGTGCAACTACTTCTGGATCCATCCAAACAAATATATTGTTGTGTCCAATAAAGTGAGATGCTGCTGCAATAGCAATTACTATTAAAGCACCAGGAAGTAAATATGCTGTGATACCTTCCATTACTCTAAATAACACCGGAGACCAACCAGACTGTGAAGCCCATTGCACTGCGTAAAAAGCTAATACGCCAAGTGCAATCATCATAAAGAAGAATGCAGCTACATATAATGCAGCCCATGGTCTGTTAGCAATTTGATGTTGTACATGTTCTACATGTTTTGTGTGTTCATCTACATGTGCTACAGCTTCTGTTCCATGCGTATCATCTGCATGTGCCTTTTCTGTTGCATGTGCATCTTGTGCGTTTTCTGTTACTGCATGTGCAGCTTCTTCGCCATGACCACCACCATGATGTGTTTCATCAGCTAATATCGCTTCCACGTCTTCAAAGGATTTATGAGAAGTCATAAAACCATATCCAACTCCTAATAATCCTAAAATCATTAGTGCGAAAGAAAATGTCTTTAATTTATTTGAGAATGTGTACATATCTATATATAAACTTTATCTAATCTTATTTTTCTAAATCAGCTTTCAACTTCAAAACATAAGCAACAACTTGCCAGCGTTCCTCTTCGTTAAGTTGGTTTGCGTAAGAACCCATTGCATTTTTACCATAATAAATAGTATGATAAATACTTCCTGCATTTATAGCCCTTCCTACATCGTCATAACTAGGTATACCTAGTATCTTTTCACGTTTCACTAAGTTTCCTTGACCATTACCTTTATTACCGTGACAAATACCACAATAAATATCGTATAAGGCTTTCGCTTTATCTTCGTCGAATTGACCTTCCGCTAAAGGACTTTCTAAACTTGCTTTTGCTTCTTCGTAACCTGCTGTTGTATTATCAATTTCAAAAGGAGTATATCCTCTTGGAATAGTTCCTTCTACAGGTAATTGTGCTTCTACTCCATTTGCAAACGCAGTAGATTCGCTATACGCCTCATAAGGTACAGGTTCATACATGTTAGGCATGAATTGATAGTTAGGTCTAGAATCTTTTTTACAAGATACTATTGAACTTACTACAAGTACGAATACAAATATTTTTATTAAATGCTTCATATTAATGTTCATCTTCTTTATCAATAATATTTACTTCTACAGCTCCTGTTTTATTTAACAGCGTTGTTAGTTCATTTTCATTACCATGAACCGCAATTTCCATTAAGAAATGATCATCTGTTGTTCTAGGATCTGGGTTTTCTGCTTTCTTAAATGGCCACATTCTACTACGTAAATAAAATGTAATTACCATTAAGTGTGCTGCAAAGAATACCGTTAACTCAAACATAATTGGCACGAATGCTGGCATATTTTCGATATAACTAAAACTTGGTTTACCACCAATATTTTGCGGCCAGTCTTCAATCATAATGAAATTCATCATTAAGGTTGCTACTGCTAAACCAACACATCCATACATAAAAGATGCAATTGCTATTCTTGTTGGAGCTAATCCCATTGCCTTGTCTAGTCCGTGAACTGGAAAAGGTGTATATATTTCTTCAATGTGATACCTTTCGGCTTTAACGGCCTTAACAGCGTTCATTAACACATCGTCGTCTGTATAAATAGCGTGAATTACTTTTGAAGCTTCCATATGCTACTTTTAGTTTATTAGTTGTTTCGCTTGTCCTGCCCAATCATCGCGTTCTGCTCTTCCTGGGAATGATTCTGTAATAGAATCTAACAAGTTATATTCATTATTTGTCATCTTACTTACTTGTAAGAAGGTATAAATACCAATGCTATTTAATACTTCTTCCATTTTTGGTCCAACACCATTAATCTTTTTAAGATCATCTGCTGTCTGCGTATTAGGATCAAAGGTTCCTATAGTACCTAAAAGGTTTGTTACTCTACTTGAATTATCTTCAGTTGAAGTATCTACTACTTTTTCTTCTTTAGGTTTAGAAGCAGTAACTGTATTTCCAGATGTTCTAGAATCCGTTCCTGTTCCTACTAAACTATCTCCTCTTTCTCTAATTTTCTTATAACGTTCACCAGAAGATTTCAAAATAGTTTTAACCTCTGCTTGTGCAATTACAGGGAATGTACGTGCGTACAACAAGAATAACACAAAGAAGAATCCAATTGTTCCAATAAAAATTCCTATATCTACAAATGTAGGAGAGAACATGGTCCATGATGATGGTAAGTAATCTCTGTGTAATGAGGTTACAATAATTACAAAACGTTCAAACCACATACCAATGTTTACTACAATAGATATAAAGAAGGAGAACATAATGCTCGTTCTTAGTTTTTTGAACCACATAAACTGTGGCGAAATAACATTACATGTCATCATTGACCAATATGCCCACCAGTAAGGTCCGGTAGCTCTATTTAAGAATGCAAATTGTTCATATTCTACACCAGAATACCAAGCGATAAATAACTCTGTAATATATGCTACACCAACTATAGAACCTGTAATCATAATTACAATGTTCATTAATTCGATGTGTTGTACTGTAATATAGTCTTCTAGGTTACACACCTTTCTCATAATAATAAGAAGTGTATTTACCATTGCAAATCCTGAGAATACTGCTCCTGCAACAAAGTATGGAGGAAAAATAGTAGTATGCCAACCTGGAATAACAGAGGTTGCGAAATCAAAAGATACAATCGTGTGTACAGAAAGTACTAAAGGCGTTGCTAAACCAGCAAGTACTAAAGATACTTCTTCAAAACGTTGCCAATCTTTTGCACGACCAGACCAACCAAAACTTAATAAAGCATATATTTTCTTTTGAAAAGGTCTAACTGCTCTATCTCTAAGCATTGCGAAATCTGGTAATAAACCTGTCCACCAGAAAACTAAGGATACCGATAGATAAGTAGAAATTGCAAATACATCCCAAAGTAATGGGGAGTTAAAGTTTACCCAAAGAGATCCAAATTGATTTGGTATTGGTAACACCCAATATCCTAACCATGGTCTTCCCATGTGTATGATTGGAAATAAACCTGCTTGAACAACAGAGAATATTGTCATTGCTTCTGCAGAACGGTTAATTGCCATTCTCCATTTTTGACGGAAAAGTAAAAGTACTGCAGAAATAAGTGTTCCTGCGTGACCAATACCAACCCACCAAACGAAGTTAGTAATATCCCAAGCCCAACCAACGGTCTTGTTTAATCCCCAAGTTCCAATACCTGTAGATATTGTGTAGAGTATACATCCAATACCCCAAAGAAAAGCTACTAATGCAATAGAAAATACTATCCACCATTGCTTGTTTGCCTTCCCCTCAACAGGTGCAGCTACATCCACAGATACATCGTGGTATGATTTTTCGCCTGTAACTAAAGGTCTTCTAATAGGTGCTTCGTAATGAGACGCCATAATGCTTTATAATTGATTCTTAATTAATTTTTATGCTTCGGTTGTATTTCTCACTTTAGTATGATACTGCACATTAGGCTTAGTACCAACACTCTCTAATAAGTGATACATACGGTTATCTTCTAAAAGTTCTGCAACTTTAGATTCTTTATCGTTAATATCTCCAAATACCATTGCTCCACTACTACAAGCAGCTGAACAAGCGGTTTGGAACTCTCCGTCTTTAATTACACGTCCATCACGTTTTGCATCTAGAATTGTTTTTTGTGTTTTTTGAATACACATAGAACATTTTTCCATCACACCACGAGAACGAACAACAACATCTGGGTTTAATACCATACGACCTAAATCATCATTCATGTGGTAGTCAAACTCATCATTCCCATTATATAGGAACCAGTTAAAACGACGCACTTTATACGGACAGTTGTTAGCACAATATCTTGTACCTACACAACGGTTATATGCCATGTGGTTTTGACCTTGACGACCATGCGATGTTGCAGCAACTGGACAAACAGTTTCACAAGGTGCATGATTACAGTGTTGACACATTACTGGTTGAAAAGCAACCTGTGGGTTATCTGCTGCATGCTCCAATTCTCCGAATTCACTTAATGAACTGCTTAAACCAGATATATTATCTTTCTTTTCGTTATCTCCTGCGAAAGTAGTTTCTGAAGAATAATATCTATCGATACGCAACCAGTGCATATCACGACTACGTCTTATTTCTTCTTTACCTACAACTGGTACATTATTTTCTGCGTGACATGCAATAACACATGACCCACAACCTGTACAAGCATTTAAATCTATAGAAAGATTAAAGTGATGTCCGATAGAACGATCAAATTCTTCCCAAAGATTTGCATCCTTAGAGGTTACTGGAATTTCTTCATGGTTAAAAGAAACAACAGGAACAGCATTCCAGTATTTCTTATCTTTCGTATTAAATACTTCTAAAGTAGTTTCCTTTATAATATCGCCACGTCCCATTAAGGTGTTGTGTAATTGTACACAAGCAAATTCATGCTCTCCAGGTACCACTTTTACAGACACATCACTTTGTACTGTATTAAAGTCTTGGTAGAAAGGGAATACATTCTTACCTGTTTGCATTTCTTCTTTTAATCCGTTTTTACGTCCAAAACCGAAAGACATTCCTAAAGACCCAACCGCTTGACCTGGTTGAATAATTACTGGAACTACTTCTGTTATACCGTTAACGGTTAATTCTACTAAACTAGAGTTTAAACCACCTGTTGCAACATGCCAGTTTTTAACACCAAATTTCTCGGCATCTTTAGCAGACATGGTTAAGTAGTTATCCCAAGTTGTTCTTGTAATAGGATCTGGAAATTCTTGTAACCATGGGTTGTTGGCTTGTTGACCATCTCCCATTCCTGTTTTAGAATATAAGGTTAACTCTAAATCGGATGTTTTAGCAGAAGCCGCTAAAGCTCTTGCTGCATCACCACCAGATTTAGCAGATATACCTGCTACAGAACCAGAATTTGATGTTGTAGTAGAAGACGTAGTACTTGTATAGGTATCTTTATCTTCTTCTTTTATCCCAACTCCAACAGCAGTATCATGAATGACACCACCAACCCAAGTTCTATCTTTTTTATCGTTTAATGCTGTAGAAGTACTATGTAGCGTATTAGATGAAGCATCATTTGCTCCTGTAATAGATGATCCTGAAACAAAAACACCATCATGTAATGCTTGGTTAAAAGAACCGCCACTTACGATACCAGACTTCCATGTTTTTTTAATATAATCATGGAATGACTCGCTATTTCCGGTCCACTTTAATAAAGTGTCTTGAAATTGTCTTGTATCGAATAAAGGACGAATTGTTGGTTGCATTAAAGCAAACTGTCCTTTTTTCATTTCTACATCTCCCCAAGATTCTAAATAGTGAGGTGCCGCCGCAATATATGTGGAAGCGCTAGCCGTTTCGTCTGCTTTCATTGAAAAACTAACCGAAACTAAATTTTCATTATTTAATCCTTCAGCAAAATCTGAAGCATTTGGTAATGTATATAATGGATTTACACCACTCATGATTAAAGCACCAACTTTACCTGCTTTCATATCAGCAACTAAAGCATTTACTGCTTTATCATTTCCTTGTCTTGTTTGTATTGGCGAAGTAGTATCAAAAGCTCTAGAATTTAAAGCTTCATTTATTTCTAAGACTACTGTTTGTGCATCCACATCTTGTAATCCTGTTACCACAACTCCGTTTCTTCCCGCTTTTTTAAGCTGAGAAGCTGCTTGACGTATTGCGGTATCCGTTGCTTCTGGTAATGTTCCTGAAACAGAACCACCAACCACATAAGAATACAATTTAGCTAAAGCTATTTTTTGTAAACTTGGTGTTAAAGGAATACGCTTATCTGCATTTGCTCCAGATAAAGACATATTAGATTCAATCTGAATATGACGAGACATTTTTCCATGATTTGGAATTTTGTTCTTCGCATATCCCGAATCGAAACCTCCACCTTGCCAATCTCCTAAAAAGTCGGCACCAACAGATACGATGGTCATTGCTTTAGAAAAATCATAATTAGCTAAAGCACGTTCACCGTACTTTGCTTGGTACGCATCTAGTGCAGCTGATTCGGAAACAGCATCATAAACTACATGACGAACATTACCGTATTTTTCTGTAAACTCTGAAATTAATTTTGAAGTGGATGGACTAGCGAAAGTTTGTGTTAATAATACGATGTCTTTACCAGAACCTTTAACCGCTTCTAATTTTTGCATCATTGTATTATCCAATTCCGTCCATGAAATAGCGTTTTCGCCTTGCATTGGACCTTGAACTCTCAAACTATCATACAATCCTAAAACCGAAGCATTAACTCTAGCATTAGCACTTCCATTAGAAGGAGCCATGGTATTGTTTTCGATTTTAATAGGACGACCTTCACGAGTTTTCACTAAAACAGATGCAAAATCATATCCATTTGCAATGGTAGTTGCATAGTAGTTTGCAACTCCAGGAATAATCTCTGTTGGTTGCACCACATAAGGAATAGACTTAATAACTGGTCCTTCACAGGCAGCAAGTGATGCTGCGGCTGTACTAAAACCAACATATTTTAAGAAATCACGACGCGTAGTTGAAGAAGACTCTAAAGTCTCTTTGTTTCCTAAAAATTCGTCTGTAGGAATTTCTTCAACAAATTCGTTTTGTTTTAGCGCCTCAACAATAGAGCTATTTTCGTTTAGCTCCTCAACACTTTTCCAGTATTTCTTGTTTGATGACATATTATATAATTGAATTACTTCTTATTAATTTATTTAAAATTTTTCCGCTTTAGCGAAAAGAAAACGACTACGTTATTAGTAGTGACATTTTCCACATTCCAATCCACCCATTTGCGCTGCAGTTAACTGCTCTACACCATATTTCTTAGATAACTCTTCGTGAATTTTTGTATAGTATGCGTTGTCTTTTACTTTCACATTTGTTTCTCTGTGACAGTTAATACACCAACCCATTGTTAATGGTGCGTGTTGGTACATAATTTCCATTTCTTCCACAGGACCATGACAAGTTTGACATTCAAGACCAGCAACTGTTACGTGTTGCGAGTGATTAAAGTATGCAAAATCTGGCAAGTTGTGAATACGTATCCATTTTACGGGTTGTGGATTTCCGGAATATTTTTGATCTGCATCACTCCATCCTGCTGCTGCGTATAATTTCTGGATTTCTCCATCGTAAAACTCTTTTGTATATTCTGCAGAAGTTTCTCCTGTATATTCATACACTGACTTATGACAGTTCATACAAACATTTAAAGAAGGAATACCTGATGTTTTACTAACTCTAGCCGAAGAGTGACAGTATTTACAATCGATACCATTATCACCAGCGTGAATTTTATGAGAAAAATGTATTGGTTGTACTGGTTGGTATCCTTGATCTACACCAACTTGCATAAAAAAGCCATAAACAAAATACCCACTAGCTAATAAAAAGAATATAGCGGTAACCAATACTAAGAATTGGTTTTGCGCAAATGCTTTCCATACTGGAACACTTTTATCTTTTGCAGCAACATCTACTCCTTTAGCATCTGCAAACCTGTGTAACGTTTTAGTAACTAACACTAATGCTAAGGCT
>JAGPUY010000186.1 GCA_018067265.1 Oceanihabitans sp.
TAGTAAGAAGATGCGGTACCTAATGGGCCTCCAGTCGATGAGAAAGACCTAATCTCAAACTTAACAGGCTCTGCACTTGCTGCTCCATTTTCAATGAGGAGCTTCTCTATATCTGCAAATAATTGCGCTAATACATCTCTGTATGCTTCCCCTTGACTATTTAAGGATGTGAAATTATCTTCATTCACAACACCGTCAGGACTAGCGATGTATAATGCAAAAAGTCCGTCAGGACTAATATAATCAGGTACGTTTGGGATTGCTCTTCCAGTTTCATCCGAATCTTTATTTATGGTTTGATGAAACCGGTTACCAAAACGATCTACAAACTCATTCTCAGGACTATGTATTCGATGCCCAGATTTATCCTTTCTAAAATGTGTATTATTCTCACAAAACGCTACGGAATTAAAATCCGCAATAACGGATTTACATTGCAAATTTGTATTCTGAGCGTGAGAAAAAATTGACAATAAAATTCCTAATATTGTCAATAAAAAAGAGTGTTTTTTAATCATAATAATAAGTTGGTTTTAGGTTAAGTTCCTTAAAGATAGCAAATTATTTAATAATGAATGGATAACACTTTAGGTTAAGGAGATAAAATTCTAATCATTGAAGAACAATTTTCAAGTAATTATTTTTCCTACAAAAATGTAGCGGAAGAATACAATGCTACAATTAAAACGTTTAATAAAAAGAGAGTGCACTCCGAAGACTTCCATTTTTAATGCGTGCATACTTGGATAACGAAAAACCTCTGTTTTGGTAAAGTAATTATTTTAAGTTGTCTTTTTTCTTTTAGAAAATAAACTTCTAATGGTTATAATATTAAGAGGAAACTCTAACATCACATGAGACACACTTAGAAAAATAGAAATCACCAAACCTAATCTATAGTCATACAAATAACAAAATAATATTGCAATCCAAACCCCTAAAATAAGTATCGCTTTCTTGCCTGTTAATTCCTTATGCCAACCAATAATTGTTGTTTTTGAAAACCAATTGAGGTAATGATAGATATAAGCAAAAGCAATAAAAATTTGAATTTTCACATCTAATTTTTCGTAGAAAAAGAACTTTAAATCCTCATAAACACCAAAGAGTTTAGCCAGATTAGCATTTAGCACATGAAAATTATTATTTACATAGGTGTTTTTTACAGCATCCGAAAACTGATAATTAAATATCTCGGTATCCAAAAACACTAAGCTTAAAGGCAATACGATAATTAAAATAATATTTAGTATGCCGTATGTCGTTTTTTTATTCTTTACGCCATACATCATAAAAAGAAGCGTGAATACATATACATGAATAATTGTTGGCAATAACAAACCATTAATTAACAAATAAGCTTCTGTTGTATAGGTCCAAAAAGAGAGTAGAAAGGCAATTAAAAAACTAATAATAAACACTTTATACGTTTTATAAAACAAAGCTAAAACAGCCGAAATAAGGATAAAAAATAGCACAAAATTGGTATACTTTGCCATTTTATAAATTACAAACGTAATTGTAGATTCGTTTATAAATTCAGAAACAATAGACAAGCTAAAAACAAAAGGAATAGAATAAATAATAGCAGCAACTAACACCAAATATTTCCAATATGTATTGGGAACGAAATAGTTTTTATCTGCAATCCAATTGGATTCTGTTAGGTAGTGCAATGGCCCTAAAAAGGCATAACCAAAAAGGAATAATTCAAAAGGTAAAAAACAAGCTAGTGCAAAACTAGCCAGTATTAAAATTAAATTTAACTTATCTATATGTAGTGTTTTCATAAGTTGTAGTGGATAGACACAATGAAAGAAAATTTATCCATAAAGATAAAAAGCCACACGTATTGTGCAGCTTTTTATATGTATGAATTAGGTTTATTACTCTATAATCATCTTCTTAGTATCTACTTTTCTACCATCCACATATAAGGTGTAGTAGTACATACCAGTGGCAAGAGAATCACTATTAAAAAACAGTTCGTGATCTCCTAATTTCTGTAAGGAAACGTTATCTATTATTTGTCCAGATGTATTACTAAATACAATAGCCGCACTCTTATTAGAAGTTGGCACATAATATTTAATAGAAGTAGTACCATTAAAAGGATTTGGAATATTTTGATACAAAATAGGACCAGCACTTTTATTACTATTATCCTCTGGTGTTTCCACAGATAAAGTTTGACACGCACAAGCTTCTAATGTTTCCAATCTTGTAGTTAAATCGGCAACTTGCGCATCTAATGTTGCTAAAATAGGAGATAAATCTACATTTACAGATGTACCGCCTTCTATAGCTACTGTTAAAGTATTTCCAGATAATACTGCGGAAGTTAAATCTTGATTATCCGTTCCTGAACCATCTTGTAATCCAGATAAATCTATAGTAGTAGCATTACCTGATATTGCTAATGTAGTTCCTGTTAAAGATAACTCTTGCGCATCTGTTCCTGTTCCGTCTTGTAATCCAGATAAATCTATAGTAGTAGCATTCCCTGATATTGCTAATGTAGTTCCAGTTAAGGATAACTCTTGAGCATCTGTTCCTGTTCCGTCTTGTAATCCAGATAAATCTACGGTAGTAGCATTCCCTGATATTGCTAATGTAGTTCCTGTTAAGGATAACTCTTGTGCATCTGTATTGTCTAAATACGTCGATAAATCTACGGTTCCAGCATCTCCTGTAATACTTAATACATCTGCAGTAACAGAAAGTGCTTGTGCATCTGTATTATCTAAATATGGCGTTAAATCTACAGTTCCAGCATCACCGGTAATACTTAATACATCTGATGCAACAGAAAGTGCTTGTGCATCTACGTCTGTATCCATCATACCTTTCCATTCGGTTCCATCCCAATAGTAGGTATTATCTAATTCTGTATCATATACAACCATACCTTCATCTACTTCAGCTAAAACAACTCCTAATGCAGTACGTTGCGTAGTTGTTAAGCGATTTAGTTGTAAACCTTTTGCAGTTCCTGTTAAGTCTAAAGATGCATTAGCGTTTGGTGTATCGGTACCAATACCAACACTTAATGGGTTTGTAAAACCACCAAGTACCATAGTGTTGTCAAACACAGCAGTTGCTGCGTTACCAATAGCAACCGAATTTGTTCCTTGTACGTTGGCTGCGTAACCTATAGCAATATTTTTTGATGGTAATAATACTCCTGGATCTGTAGAAGAAGCTGTATATCCAATTACAATAGCTCCATCATTTTGTGCTACCGTAGTAGAACCAATGGCAACTACTTGTTGATTATCAACATCTACCGAACGTCCAATACCTACTACATCATTTTCTTCAATATCCGCACGATCACCAATACCTACAGAATAATCTCCTAAAGCAGAGGTGTTTGCTAAATATCCCATCGTCACCGAGTAGTCCCCTCTTGCATCATGGTCATGCCCTAAAGAAATTGCATATTGTCCATCTACAAAAGCTCGGTTACCTATTCCAATAACATTATTATTACTTGCATTGATATCATATCCCATAAAAATGGCATTAGATCTATTGTTGTTATCAAAATCTGCAAGCGACCCTATACCAACATTATACTGTCCTTCTCTATTTGTAAAACCAGTAGAAAAACCTAAATACGTATTGTGGTTTGCATTCGTCGTATTATTTGTACGATTGTTATCCCAACCAGCTTGTGCTCCAACAAAAGTATTATAATCTGCATATTCGGTGGCAACACCTGCTGCGGCACCAATCATAGTATTATAAATACCATCTCCAATATCAATAGCAGCAGAATCTCCAATACCTGTATTGTGGTGACCGTCATCTACATCACTCATAGATTCACTACCAACACCGGTGTTTCTGTACCCTATATCAGATGAAATACCTACTTCGTTTCCGATAAATGTTTGTTTGTAACCCGTTGTGTTACTAAAACCTGCATCTTCTCCAATGAAAGTATTTTCGTAACCTGTGGTGTTGTTAGCTCCAGATTCTTCTCCTACAAAGGTATTGTCGTAACCCGTTGTATTCATTTCTCCAGATTCTGCTCCAATAAAGGTATTATCTCCACCAGTAGTCGTTAAACGACCAGCTTCATAACCGATAAATGTATTATCGAAACCAGAAGCATTAGAGTACCCTGCAAGATAACCGATTGCAACAAGTTCACTTTGTGTAGTCATGCTACGTCCAGCAGAATAGCCTAGAAGTACAGTTCTTGATCCGGAAGTCAAAAAACTACCTGAACTATCGCCGTACATCGTATTAAAATCTCCAGTGGTAACATTAACTCCGGAGCCAGTTCCCTGGACTTCATTAAGGGTTTGTGCTTGTATTGTCACTACAGACAATAGGCAAGCACCTAAAAAAGAGTAAATTGTTTTCATGTTAATTGGTTTGTTTGGTTATTTAGTTATTGATTAATAGTATTATTTATACAGTTTACTTAAAACCGCTTTTTGCACAAGTATGACGTTGGAAGATCGAGCCTCATCTATTTTTAATTCTTTAGTTCTTGTATTATTTATTTTTTCCGATAGCATAATATTTAATTTTACTTTGCCCGAATTTGTAAACTCTAAAGCTGTAAACATGATATTATTATTAATCTCGAAGGTACTAAACAGCGTATTATCAATTAAAGTTGCAGTAAATTGTAAGCCAGTATTATCAGCAATAGCATAAAATCCTTTTTCTTCGTCAAGAATGAAAATGGTATACGTATTAACCTCTTTTTTATCTTTTCCTTTTATATAAGTAATGGTATAAACAAACTCTTCTTTTTTATCGGTCGCTCTTAAAGCAAACTCCGTAGGTATGTTCGCAATAGCTCCTGTATTATTGGAAACCCTTAAGTTTCCTGAATAATCTCCTAAATAACTATAAGGAAAAGCAATGGAAGTAGGGAATTCTTTATCTATGTTATTCTTTCTTTTTTGTGCAAAAGCAGAAACGTTACAGACTAGTAGTACAATTAAAATGGTATTAAAATACTTAAAATTCATTTATATCTTCAACTTTTAAAACAATACCATTTAATGATACCGTATTAATAAATAAGCTATATAATCTAAAGGAATTAAATTGTTTATTTAATCCTATATTAGATTAAAAAAAACAATTAAGAAGTGTTTTTAATGTTGATTTAGATAGATAAATAGCGTTTTCAAATATAACAAAAAAAATTAACATAATTTTAGCACTCAAAACCTCCAACAATTTATGTCTCTAAAGTATCTAATATTTTTTCTAATTTTATGTGGTAACATATCATTTGGTCAGAAAAACAATATTTCTCATCAAGAACTAAATGGGATTAATGCTAACTCTCAGGACTTTCAATCCGTAACATTTAATGGCATTTGGAGTTGGTTTTCAGATCCAAGAGCAGTTTATTATGAAGGAAAATATAAAAGAACATATACTGGTTGGGTAGATAATTATGGAGATATACATGTTGCCTATTATGACCATGATAAAAAAACGATTGCCTCTAAAGTTGTTTTTGATAATCTTGAAATAGATGATCATAACAATCCATCTCTATTAATAGACAAAAACGGATACCTAATCGTCTTTTTTAGCGCGCATTTACAAAATGAAAAACCATTGTACATGCTTAGCTCTAAAACTCCCGAAAGTATAGACAATTGGAATACTCTAAATTCGCTTTTTTTAAACGATGCTGCCCATTATAAAGATACGGTAAACTTAAATCACACCTACACCAACCCTATTCAATTAAGTGCCGAAAAGGATAAAATATTTCTTTTTTGGCGTGGTGTTCACTTAAAACCCAATTACGCAACATCTATAGATAATGGAGAAACATGGAGTTCTGGAAAAAATTTTTTTATGCCTACGGAAGACCTTTCTATTAAAGTGCCTTACACAAAAGTATACTCCGATGGTGTATCTAAAATTCATTTTACTTTTACTGATGGGCATCCAACCAAAGAAAAATCAAATGCCATATATTATATGTATTATGAAGGCGGAGCTTTTTTTAAGGCGGATGGTACAAAAATAAAA
>JAGPUY010000192.1 GCA_018067265.1 Oceanihabitans sp.
GTTTATTTACGATAGATATGGCAAGCTGATGGCTATATTGAATAATAATACACCCATGTGGAATGGTAGTTATAAAGGGCGGGTTTTGCCTTCAAATGATTATTGGTTCAGCATTATTCTGGAAAATGGTGTATCAAAGTCCGGGCATTTTACATTGAAACGTTGATTGATCCCAAGATTTACACAACCGGTAGGGAATTAAAGAATTTAATCATTGGTTAGCTGTTTGTCATAATGAAGCACAACGTTTACAATGATCTGAAATGGTTTAAATGTTTTATAGTATCAGTAGTTTAAATTCGAAGTTCGCTATTTTTTTGACAAAGTCAAGTTTTTATTATTCTACAAAATAAGGATTTATTTCGAAGTGTTTTATGGAATACTATTAGCGTTTTTTATTTGGTAAGTGTTTTATATACTTCATCAAAAATTTCTGGTTTGTCTGCTAATACAATTAGTGTGTCTTCCGCTTCCACTTTGGTTAATCCATTTGGAATAATATAACTTTCTCCTCTTTTAATCATTGCTATTATTGCGTTTTTAGGAAAGCCTAATTCTATGATTTTTTTATCTACTGCAAAACAGTTTTTAGATATGATAAGTTCTTTCATTTCGGCTTTGGGATTTTCGGTGAGCAGCAAATCGGTATCCGTAAATTTCTTTTGGGTTTCTGGTAATCCTACACCTAGCCATTTTGCAACAATTGAAAGTGTGGTTCCCTGAATTAAAATAGAAGTAACAGATATGAAAAATACAATATTAAAAATCATGTGTGCTTTGTCTATTCCTGCTAAAAGCGGATAGGTAGCAAATACAATTGGAACCGCACCGCGTAAACCAACCCACGAAATGTAAAACCTTCTTTTCATTTTCATCTTAAAAAACATAAGACTTATAAATACACCTATAGGTCTGGCAACAAGGATTAAGAATATGGAGATAAGTAATCCAATACCCATATATGGAATAATTTGAGAAGGAAAAACGAGTAACCCAAGCGTCAGGAATAGTACAATTTGCATAAGCCAAGCCAAACCATCAAACATCTTTAAGATGGTTTTTTTGTGTATCAGGTCTTGATTCCCTAAATAAACAGCACAGATATAAATGGAAAGAAATCCATTTCCGCCAACAAAATTGGTGGCAGAAAAGGTGATGAACATTAAGGCAATAACCAAAACAGGATAAAGCCCTTCAAAGTCTAGTTTTATTTTATTAATTATGTATTTGCTAACAATACCAAAGGTTATCCCTAAAATACCACCAAAAATCATTTGTTGTAAAAACAGTGGAATAATAGATAGAAAGCTTTTGTCTTGATTAATTACTAAGGTTAAAAAGGCTATTGTAAGTACATATGCCATTGGATCATTACTTCCGCTTT
Organism: Oceanihabitans sp.; assembly: GCA_018067265.1. Taxonomy (GTDB): domain Bacteria; phylum Bacteroidota; class Bacteroidia; order Flavobacteriales; family Flavobacteriaceae; genus Oceanihabitans. The sequence continues at coordinate 1,385 of JAGPUY010000192.1, forward strand.
CTAACTCTAAAGTGGGTCTTAAGTTGGTTCTTAGCGCTAGACTTTTAGAACGAAGAATGGAAAATACAGCTGCTGCATCTGTAGAAGATACAATAGAACCTAACAACAAGCTTTCATAAATGGTGAAATCGGTAACAAACCATACAAAAGTTCCAAGAGAAACTGCGGTTAATAATACACCCAATGTGGATAAAGCAATTCCTTCTCGAAGAATCGGCTTTACAGCTTTCCAATTGGTATCTAGTCCTCCTGAAAATAGTATGAAATTTAGCGATACAATACCAATAAATTGGGCAAGTTTAGGATCGTCAAAGCGAATACCACCAATACCGTCAGAACCAGCGAGCATTCCTATTCCTAAAAACAGTAATAAGGTAGGAACACCAAACTTATAAGAAGTCTTACCTGCAAAAATGCTGATAAGTAGTAAAAAAGAGCCAACTAATAGTATATTTTCAATCGTTAAATTCATACATTTTCCTTTTTGAGAATCAAAAAATAAAGATACTACTAGTTCTCTAAAAAGCCATAAAAAAGGTGTGCTTAACTTATGCTATTTTTATTTGTAATAGGAATTTGTTTAATGGAGGTAGTTAACACAATAATTTGTTTAGATTCTAAGTTCGCTATTATTGGGATAAGTACAAACGTTGTAATAGCTAAAACATTATAGATTTATAACAACTTTACCACCAAACTACAAAGCATTTTTCGGTTTCTCCATTTGGTTTTTTTAGCCAACATAGAGGTGCTTTTTCTTGATTTAAAAGTAGTTTTAATGTTTCTAAAAAAGTGTGGTACGATTGCCAAAGATTATGTGTTGGAATATCGATTAGCCAATCTCGTTTTTCAGGGATAAAGAATTGACAATCTGCAAATTGAGGAAGTTCCTTTTGGGTAATATAAAAACCTTTAACACAAGAGGAATTAATAGCTTTAAAAGGAACGTTTTGCTTAGAAAAAGGAACAAATAGTTGTGCTTTAAAACACACTTGTTGTTTGATTTCTGCTACTTGTAAATCTAATTTTTCTAGAACAGGTTTGGTGTGTTTATGATAGAGTAGTGGTAATTGCTTTTCTTCTAGCTTGGCTAATTTTTGTACAAGACTATCTTTTCTGTTAGGTCCAATCCAATGGTCTATTTCGGTAGTTCCTACGGTTGCATCATACAAATAAAACTTATAAACTATTTCTAAATGAATAGCTTGTTCGTCCTTTTTAAGAAGACAATCTAATTCACCAATAGTAAGCTTTTCATTTTGTATCTGAATATTTTCGATTAAAATAGAAACCGTGTCGTCTTGTTTTAATTGCTGACTAACAAAACGTTCGACTAATTTACCTAGTCGTAATTTGTGATTTTCGGAAGAACTTAAATCTGCCGGCGTATTAGAAAGTTGCCATTGTTGCATTTTAAAATTAGAAGTATTTAACCACAAATTTGGTGTGTTTAGAAAACCCAGATATTGTAATATTATGTCTTTCATCTATATTAAAAATGCTTTTTAAATTTTATTTCTTGTAGAGCAAAAGTATTGAAAAAGAAGTAGATGTTTTGGAGAAATAGAAGAATATGCGTTTCAAATGTAACAGAGAAGTAAATAAAGCTGAAGTTGTATCGAATCGTATTAGATCAAGTATTAAAATTTTATTAAGGATATTAAACTTAAGTTAAAGGACCCAGATTTTGTGGTTTATGG
>JAGPUY010000200.1 GCA_018067265.1 Oceanihabitans sp.
TATCTTGGTTTTCTTTTTCTGAATATTTAATACTAGGTACTTGTAGTTGTTTGCTAAATCTATCTATTTGTCCCGTTTTAAGATTATGAGGTGCAATAATAAATTTTAATTTTTCGGAAGCATTTTCATTAATATAATCTAATAAAATATGCTCGTCTTCAGGCCACGTGCTTCCGGCAACAACACATAAACTGTCTTGTTTAAATGCTTCAATAAAGGCTAAAGTATTGTTTTGTGCTAATTGACTATAAACACGATCAAAGCGGGTATCCCCAGAAACGGTAACTTGGTTATATCCTATGGTATGCAATAAGGCTTTTGAGCTTTCGTTTTGAACAAAAATATGTTCGAAAGCAAATAATGCATTACGTTGTTCTTTTCCGTAGAACTTAAAAAAAGAATGATTAGTTCTAAAAAGTGCAGAAATTAAAATAGCTTTTAAATTATGCTTTTTTATTTCCTTTAAATAATTTGGCCAAATATCATATTTTACAAAAACAGTCAACTCTGGGTGTACTATATCTATGAATTTTTTTGCGTTTTTCTTAGTGTCTAAAGGAAGGTAAACAACAACATCTGCTATTGCTGTGTCTTTTCTAATCTCATAACCAGAAGGTGAAAAAAAAGTTAGAACAATTTTATGCTTGGGATAAAGCTTTCTAATTTCTTTAAAAACTGGTAAACCTTGTTCGTATTCTCCCAAGGACGCACAATGAAACCATATACAAGCATCTGTTGGTGAAATGTTGTTTTTTAAAACAGTAAATGTCTGTTTTCTTCCGTGAACACCTTTACTAATTTTGGTGTTAAATAGCGCTATTCCTTTTAAAATAAGAGAAGTTAAAGAAATAAGTATGTTGTAAATGAAACCCAATAGTTTTTGTTTATTGCTAAAATACATTTCTTTTAAATTATATACATATCTAGTATTTAATAAATTATTTATTATTCATTAATCTTCATTGCTAAACTATATGGTTTTTTGTAAATTCGTGAGATAGTAATGCCCCTAAATGTATTGTTTAGGTTTCAAAATTTAAGAATGTGAAAAAGATTCAAATGGTTGATCTTAAAGGTCAATATGCAGGTATAAAAGATGTTGTTAATCCAACTATTCAAGAAATAATAGATAATGCTTCTTTTATTAACGGACCAAAAGTTCATGAGTTCCAGAAAAATTTAGAAGATTATTTAGGCGTAAAACACGTTATTCCTTGTGCAAATGGTACCGATGCATTGCAAATAGCAATGATGGGTTTAGGTTTGCAACCAGGAGATGAAGTTATAACTGCAGACTTTACATTTGCTGCTACTGTTGAGGTAATCGCATTATTGCAATTAACTCCTGTTTTGGTAGATGTAGATCCTAATGACTTTAATATTAGTGTGGAGGCTATTAAAAAAGCAATAACACCAAAAACAAAAGCAATAGTTCCTGTGCATTTATTTGGTCAATGTGCCAATATGGAAGCCATCATGAAAGTTGCTGAAGAACATAACTTATACGTAATTGAAGATAATGCACAAGCAATTGGTGCAACATACACTTATAGTACTGGTAAAAAAGCCAAAGCAGGAACCGTAGGTCATGTTGCTTCTACTTCCTTTTTTCCTTCTAAAAACTTAGGGTGTTATGGCGATGGAGGAGCAATTTTTACCAATGATGATGCGCTAGCACACACCATTAGAGGAATTGTAAATCACGGCATGTACGAACGTTATCATCATGATGTAGTTGGTGTAAATTCTAGGTTAGATTCTATACAAGCAGCAGTTTTAAATGCAAAATTACCACATTTAGATACGTATAATAAGGCGAGACAATCTGCAGCAAGGAAATACAGTAAAGCTTTAGAAGGAATATCTAACATAGCTACACCTCAGGTTTCTAAAACATGTACTACCATTTGTGAAGATTGTGATTGTCACGTGTTTCATCAATATACTTTAAAGCTGAATAATGTAGACAGAGATGGCTTGGTGAAGTTTTTAAATAGCCACGAAATACCATGTGGTGTTTACTATCCAATTCCTTTGCACAACCAAAAAGCGTATAAAGATTCCAGATATAACGAAGCAGATTTTCCAGTTACAAACCAACTAGTAAAAGATGTGATTTCTTTACCAATGCATACCGAGTTAGACGATGCGCAAATAACGTTTATCACAGATAAAATCAAAGAATTTATAGCAAATAATTAACGCGTCTGCCTGCCGGTAGGCAGGTTACCGCAAGGGTCAGGCTGTTCACTTAAATCTTTTTTGCCATATAGAGAAGCAAAAAAGGAATAACGTTTCCATCCTTAACGCACATAGCAGCCAATGAAAGTACTAGTCACAGGAGGTTTAGGTTTTATCGGGTCACACACCGTGGTGGAGCTTCAAAACGAAGGATATCAAGTGGTGATTATAGATAATCTATCCAATTCCTCTTTAGATGTTTTAAAAGGAATTGTTGCTATAACTGGTAAAACACCAATTTTTGAAAAGTTAGATTTAAAAGATAAAGCGCAAGTTCAAGCATTTTTTAAACAACATCAAGACCTAAAAGGCGTAATACATTTTGCAGCTAGTAAGGCAGTAGGCGAGAGTGTAGAAAAACCATTGCTATATTATGAAAATAATATCAATACACTGGTTTATGTATTACAGGAGTTGGAAAAACTAACAATTTCTAATTTTATTTTTAGTTCTTCTTGTACTGTTTATGCACAAGCAGACGTTATGCCAATTACAGAAGAGGCGCCAATTAAAATGGCAGAATCTCCCTACGGAAATACCAAACAAATAGGAGAAGAGATTATACAAGACACTTGCAATGTAAATGCTAAAATACAAGCAATTGCATTGCGGTATTTCAATCCTATAGGTGCACATGAAAGTGCTATAATTGGCGAGTTGCCAATAGGTGTACCACAAAATTTAATTCCATATATCATGCAAACTGCATCTGGAATTCGTGAGCAGCTTTCTGTATTTGGGGACGATTATCCAACCATAGATGGAACATGTGTAAGAGATTATATTCATGTTGTAGATGTTGCGAAAGCACATGTAATTGCCTTACAGCGTTTATTAAATAATAAAAACACGACTAATTTTGAAGTCTTTAATTTAGGAACAGGGACAGGAAGTTCGGTTTTAGAGGTTATTCAAGCCTTTGAAAAAGTTGCGAATCAGAAACTAAACTATAAAATAGTAAATAGGCGTTCTGGAGATGTTGTCTCTGCTTATGCAGACACCACAAAAGCAAATGAAGTTCTAGGTTGGAAAGCACAATATAATTTAGAAGACGCCATTCTATCGTCTTGGCAATGGCAAAAAAGCCTAAATGCCGTTTAAAATATCATAATACATTTGCTGTTCCATTATCAAATATGCAATATATCTTAGATATAGTTATGTAATTTTCATTAATGGACTGATTTACACTATTTTAGTGCTTTAGATTCGGGATTGGGTTATATTCTTGTTTTCTTTGTAGTTAATGAAAATGATAAAACAATGAAATGGATTGCAGTAAAGCGTCAGACAAGACAAGAAAACAGATTCGCTCCCAAAATGGGACGAGTTAGTGCCAAAGTAACGTATATTAAAAAGCAATTACTTGGTATTCCTATTAAAACACTACACAAATACAGAGAAACGTATTATGGAAAAGTAAAAGACTGTGAAGAATGTGTACTAAGTAAATAAAAAAAAGCCTCGAAATATTTCGAGGCTTTTTTTATGTGTTAACGGTTATGCTTTTTTCTTTTTAAAATTACCAAGAATAAGTAATCCTAAGCCTAGCATTACAGACATATCTGCAACGTTAAAAATACCGGTTCTAAAGACACCTCCAAGATCTATATGAAACATATCGGTTACAGAACCATACATGAACCTGTCGTAAATATTAGCGATTCCACCACCTAAGATACAGCAAAAGCCTATTATAGAAAGTTTGTCTAAATCTTTATTTCTAAAAAGAAGAAATAAAACATAGCCCATTACAGATACCGGAATAATAAGTAAAAATATAGCACGCATCGTGGGGTTTAGATCACTTCCCATTCCTAGAAAAGCACCAGAGTTTTCTACATTGTGTAAAGTAAGATAGTCTCCAATAATTTCAGATTTACTTCCTTTTACAACATTTGCGCGTGTCCAAATTTTAGAAACTTGATCAATAACAATATTGAAAATAATTAAAAATGCAATAAATAAAGAACGTTTCATTAAGCTTCAGTTTCTAGAGTTGCAGTAGCTGTTTGTGCTTCTCTATTAATTTTTTTAACCAATCCTTGTAAAACTTTTCCCGGTCCTACTTCTGTAAATAAAGTGGCACCATCTGCGATCATTTGTTGTACCGATTGTGTCCAACGTACAGGAGCGGTAAGTTGCGAAATTAAATTCTTTTTTATTTCTTCTTCGTTGGTTGTAGCACTTGCAGTAACGTTTTGATAAATTGGACAGTTTGGTTTGCTAAAGGTTGTGTTTTCTATAGCAGCCGCTAATTCTTCTCTTGCAGGTTCCATCATTGGTGAGTGAAATGCACCACCAACAGGAAGCACTAAAGCGCGTCTTGCGCCAGCTTCTTTCATCGCTTCACAAGCACGATTAATAGCATCTATCTCGCCAGAAATCACTAATTGCCCCGGACAGTTATAATTTGCAGCAACTACAATACCTTCCGTTTTTGCGCAAATATCTTCTACCACTTTATCTTCTAAACTTAAAACAGCAGCCATAGTACTTGGTTGTATTTCACAAGCTTTTTGCATGGCTAAAGCACGTTTAGATACTAAGCGTAATCCGTCTTCAAAAGTTAAAGCTCCTGCAGCAACTAGCGCAGAAAACTCACCTAAAGAATGTCCGGCAACCATATCTGGTTTAAAGCTTTCTCCTAAAGTTTTTGCTAAAATTACAGAGTGTAAAAAGATAGCAGGTTGTGTTACTTTGGTTTCTTTTAAAGCTTCCGCAGTACCTTCAAACATAATATCTGTAATGTTGAATCCTAAAATGGCATTCGCATCTTCAAATAAATGTTGTGCTTCTGGAGAGCTTTCGTATAGATCTAAACCCATTCCTGAGAATTGTGCGCCTTGACCTGGAAATATATATGCGTTCATTTGTTTTTATTTTGAGTTGCAAAAATAGGAATAAAATATTTATAAAGAGAAAAGATCGCTTCGCTTAAAGAATCAAGAATATAGACTTGTTTCTTTTGATAATAAACATCCAGTTGTCTAAATTATTCTTAAAAAAAAAACAATAAAAAGTAAATGTTTAAATGAGAATGCTCAAAATTTTAAATACTGTTAGCAATAAATATTTATTCTTTTATCAATGGTCTCTATTGTATTTTTTACAAACCGACAATGGCAGATTCTGCACAACGTTCCCCATCCATGGCAGCAGAAACAATTCCGCCAGCATAACCGCCACCTTCACCACAAGGGAAAAGTCCGATAATTTCTGGATGCTCTAAGTTTTTATTTCGTGGAATATTAACAGGAGATGAAGTTCTAGACTCCACACCAATAATATTCGCTTCCGCAGTATAGAAACCATTCATTTTAGATCCGAAAGCTTTAAAACCTTGACGTAATCTGCTTCCTATAAATTTAGGAAATAAAGAATGTAACGGTGCCGAATGCAGTCCTGGTTGATAGGAAGTTGGATTCAGACTTGCAGATAAATTTCCTTCTACAAAATCGGTTAAACGTTGTGCAGGCGCAGCTTGACTTCTTCCGCCAGCATTAAAGGCTAGTTTTTCAAAATCCTTTTGATATTCTAATCCTTTTAAAACGCCAAATTTTTCATATTTAGGTAAATCTTTATCCACGTTAATTTCGACAACAATACCCGAATTTGCAAACTCGTTATTTCGTTTAGAAGGTGACATCCCATTTACAACTACTTCGCCATTAGCGGTAGCTGCAGGAACTATAAATCCGCCAGGACACATACAAAAAGAATATACGCCTCGGTCATTTACCTGATGCACCAAACTGTAAGCCGCCGCAGGAAGTAACTCGTTACGCGTACCTTCACAATGGTATTGAATAGAATCTATAATATGTTGTGGATGCTCTACACGAACGCCCATTGCAAAAGATTTTGCTTGTAAAGCGATTTCCTTTTTGTGTAATAAATAGTAAATATCACGAGCCGAATGCCCCGTAGCCAAGATCACGCGATTTGCAGTGAGCTCGTTGCCATTTTGTAATTGAATGGCTTGAACGGCATTGTTTTTTATAACAAAATCGGTAACACGAGAATCAAAATGAATTTCGCCACCAAACTTTAAAATGGTTTCTCTAATATTAGTAACTACTTTAGGAAGCTTATTGGTTCCAATATGTGGATGTGCATCTACCAGAATTTGATCGGTTGCACCATGAAAAACAAGGTTTTCAAAAATACGTCTTACATCTCCACGCTTTAAACTACGGGTGTATAGTTTTCCGTCAGAGTACGTTCCTGCGCCACCTTCACCAAAGCAATAATTGGAATCTTCGTTAACAAAATGATCTTGGTTAATCGCTTTTAAATCGCGACGTCTGTCTTTTACATTTTTACCACGTTCTAAAACAATTGGTTTAAAGCCTAACTCAATACAACGCAAAGCAGCGTACATTCCTGCAGGACCAAAACCAATAATATGAATCGGTTTTGCGTTGGATACGTCTTTGTATTCAAAAGTATATTCTGAATTTTGAGGAACAGGTTCCTTGATATAAACAGCAACTTTATAGTTGAAAATTATTTTCGGTTTACGCGCATCAATAGACTTACGCAACACTTTAATTCCGGAAATATCTTCGTAAGAAATAGCTAATATTTTTGAAGCTTTTTTCAAAAGAATATTAGGAATTTCTTCTTCTTTAATGGAAACGCGTAATTGAAGGTCTTTAATCATACTGCGAATTTATGAAAAATTGCGATAGCGAATTAAAGATTTTAGAGTTTTGAATTATACCAATGCGCCATTTGCTCCAATTACTTGTCCAGAAATCCATTTGGAATCGTCACTTGCTAAAAATAAAGCCACTTTTGCGATGTCTATTGGTTTAGCAAGACGATTGAAAGCATTCATACTACTCAGTTTATCTATAAATTCTTGAGATTTTCCTTTTAAGAATAATTCGGTTTCTGTAGCTCCTGGAGCAAGTGCATTTACAGATATTCCTCTTCCAATTTCTTTAGAAAACACACGTGTCATTTGTTCTACAGCCGCTTTAGATGCAGAATATAGTGCATAAGTAGGAAACATTAATTTTACCGTGCTGGAGGATATATTGATAATGTTTCCGTGGTCTGCTAATTTACTGCTATCTTCTTGTAAAGTGTTAAAAACACCTTTTACGTTGACATTAAATTGTTTTGTGAAATCGGCTTCGGTATTATCTTTTAACTCTTTAGAAATCATAACACCTGCATTGTTTATTAATACATCTACTTTGCCGAATGCAGCTATTGCTTGGTCAAATAACGCAGTAACTTCTTGTTTTTTACTTACATCTGCTTGTACAGAAATAGCAGAACCTCCATTTTTTAAAATCGCAGCTACGGTAGTTTTGGCTTCTGCTTCACTATTCGAATGATTGACGACTACTTTTGCACCATTTTCAGCTAAAAGTATTGCTATTTCTTTTCCAATTCCTTTAGAAGAACCGGTTACTATTACTACTTTGCTCTCTAGTTTCATGTGTTTATAGTTTAAGCGTTATTTAATTTTTTTAATCGGAAAGCGGAAACAATTCCTAAAAGTATAGCAAGGATGACAAGTGCTATTTTTGGTTCTGGTCTTGCAAAAAATTCTAAAAACAAGGCCGATACCATGGTTATTAATAAAAACCCGAAGGCAATTTTGCCTATTGTTTTATTTTTGTTAAGAGCAAAAAGGATAAATAATATTGCTAATGCAAGTTCTGCAATTCCTGTGAATACTCTAAATAAATCTGCAGGAATACCAAAGGCGTTTTCAAATTGTTTAAATCCTTCTACACTTTGTGGTTTCCCTAATAATTTAGGAATAGCAAAAAATACCATTATAGCACTTATTACTATGTTTATGATTTGATTTTTTAGGTATTTCATCTTATTTTAAAGCTATCAGTTTATTTGCAACTTCTGTTAAATTGGAAGCTGTAATTTCTGGCTTTTCTGCTAAAGGATATAATTGTGCTCCTGGTCTGCTAATAAAAGCACCTCTCCAGTTTGCCCAAAGTGCACCTGCAATATCCCAACCATGTGCTGCTATTAACAAACACTCATTAGGTGCAACGCCCATTTTTCTTGCTGCCCAATCGTACGCATCGGTATGTGGTTTGAATTTACCGATGTCTTCAATACTTAAACGATCATCAAAGAAATCCATTAACCCAGCATTTTCAAATTGGGTTTGCACGCCTTTGTTGGAAGAATTGGTAAAGGATACGAGTTTATATCCCGCATCTTTTAAGTTTTGAAGCGCAGCTTTTACTTCTGGATGTGCAGGTAAAGAACGTATAGGACCTAAAATGGCTTCTTTTGCATCTGTTTCCGATAAAGTAATGCCGTGGTTAGAAGCGACCATTTGTAATGCAGCTGCACCTATAATTCCAAAATCGTTGTATTGTCGTCCTACTGTGGAAACTAATGAGTATTGTAGCATGGTTGTAAACCATAGCGGTAATAAATCATTTCTGTTTCCTAGAACTTTACCAACACTGTCTTTCATTGCAGTAAGATCTAATAAGGTTTCGTTCACGTCAAAAAATAATACTTTAGGTCGTATGTTGCTGTTTTCTGTTTGTATTGGTTCATTTAAAGAAGAACTAAATGCTAAATGCGGAGCAGCTAAACCTACTATAGCTGCTTTTTTTAAAAAATCTCTTCTGTTGTTTTTTTCGTTTTTCATCATGGTATTGTTAATTAAAACATACTAGTTAGTATGTTTTGTAATAAAAAAAATTAAAGTTTTATTTGTTTTAGGTATAAGGATAGGCCTGTTATATATTCATCGAGAATGGCATCATTATCATAGAGTTTTCTAATGCCGCGAATGCCTTCAAAAGCACTAATGAGATAAACAGCTACGGCTGTACTAGATATATTGTCATCAATTGTTTTTTCGATTTTACCTCTATCTATAAGGTTTATTAATGCTGTTTTCCATTCTTCAATAATACTTCGTAAAGCCATTTGATATGCGATTTCAAGATCGCCTATTTCATTTATAAAATTATTCATGGGGCAACCGTGTTGCTTATCATAAATAGGAAAAGATTTTAAGCGTTCTACAAAAGTGGCTTCTAAAATTTCTAAGGTATTGCCAGGTTTATATAAAGGAAGAATCATTCCTTCACAAACTCTTTTTTCTAGTTTTAAACTAA
>JAGPUY010000203.1 GCA_018067265.1 Oceanihabitans sp.
GTAGGAATTCTGTAGGTATAACCAATGTTTCCGTAGATTTTTAATTCGTCATTTAATGTATAACCAACATCTAAACCAGGAAAGGCATGAAATTTAAAATCGGAAAAATAATTCACCGCAACGCCAGGAGTTATATCTAGTTTATCATTAGCCAAAGTAAAACGATGTTCTAAAAACATAGTCGTCATAAAACGATTTCTAGAACCTAAGTTGTTACTTGATAAATACACTTTTGCAACATCGATACCAAAACCTGTGATACCAATTTTAGAATTATAAGACGCATCTATGGAAGCGCCAACTTTATTGGTTTGGTGTAAATTTCTGTAAATAGAAGGATCTTGTCTCACAAAAACATACATGTCTTGGTTGCGTTTCCAGTATAATTTTGGCTTCAGGGTTAGTTTGTCTTTTTTAATTTCGGAAGAAATACCAATTAAACTGGCTTGTGTTTCTTCATATTGATTAATTGCAGACGGACTAGCATAAAAACCATTGGCACCAAATTTTCTTTCTTGAAAGGAAGCAATTAAATTAATAGGTGTTTTGTTGGTGTTGAAACTACTTTTTATAAAATAATTCTGATTGTCATAATCGGTATTATGTCGGTATCCATCCGAAGTATTTCGGGAAACCTGAACAATATGGGAAGAATTTTCTAATTGACTACCAACCATAACAGAACCGTGAAGTTGTCCGTAAGATCCAGCTTGCCCGTTTAACGATACGCTGTTTCCAATATTCTTTTTAGTAACAATATTTACTGCTCCTGTAAATGCATTTTGTCCAAATATTCTAGCGGCAGGTCCTTTTATAATTTCTACACGTTCTATAACTTCTATTGGTAAAGCCATGTTCATGGTATGGTGTCCTGTTTGTGCGTCTTCTACTTTGATACCATCTATTAATAGTAAGGTTTGGTCAAAACCACCACCACGAATGTATAAATCTGCTTGCATCCCAGCAGTTCCTCTTCTTCTAACATCTACTCCGGCAACTTGCTGTAATAAATCGGCAACGTTTGTAGTGGCACTTTTTTTAATGTCTTCTTGCGTAATTACAGTTATGGTTCTAGAGTTTTTAGAAAATGGTAAATCGATACGTGTAGAGGTAATCACTACAGAATCTAATTGTTGTTCTTTTTCTAATTCTTGCGCTTGCGTTGTTATTGAAAATAGAGCAAGAAAAATAAATAAAGGATTGAATTTCATAATAAAATATATTCGTGTTTTTTAAGACTGCAAAAATCGTAACTTTCCGGATCATTAAAGTGGTCCAGTTTTAAAACAATGAGTAGTCCGGTTGACGACATATTAAAATCCTTAATACATTTTGAAAAATCGCCAAACACTTCGATTTATATTCAAATAGCACAACAAATTATCAATGCCATACAACGTGGCTATTTACCCGAAGGTACAGCATTACCAGGAACCAGAAAGTTTAGTGCGTTGCTTTCTATAAACAGAAACACTGCCGTTGCTGTATATGAGGAGTTGGCATCGCAAGGTTGGGTAGCTATTTTGGCAAATAAAGGGACGTTTGTATTAAAGCAAGAAAAGAAAACAGCAGCTATAAAAGGTGCGCTACAAGGATTAGAAAAATTAAAAACCTATCCCGAAACGGCTGGTTTTCCATTTCAATCGTCTTTTCATTTGGCTTCTACCGAAGATTTTTCCATACGTACATACGTGATTAATGACGGACAGCCAGATTTAAGGTTACATCCTACACACCAGTTTTCACGTTGGTATAGTGCTTCTATGAAACGTGGCTCTTTAATTTCAAAATGGAATCAAAGGCAGGAACAATCCTATACTACTTTTAGTAAACAGTTGTGCAATTATTTAAATGCTACACGCGGTTTTTATATCAAACCGAATAATATTGTGAGTACGCGAAGTACCGAAATGAGTTTATATATTGTATCGCAGCTTCTCATTCAAAAAAAGGATGTGGTTCTTGTTGGTGATTTGAGCCACTATAAATCGAATATGATTTTTCAACAAGCTGGAGCGAATATAAAAACCATTCCTGTAGATGCGCATGGCATGGATGTAGATTTTATTGAACAAAACTTCACGAAAGGGAGTATTCGTTGTGTCTATGTTTGTGCACATCGGCAATATCCAACAGCAGTAACGCTTACTGCCGAACGACGTCTAAAGTTATTGCAATTAGCAAAAGCTTATAAATTTGCGATTATAGAAGATGATTTTGATTATGATTTTCAGTTTGACGGTTCTGCGATGTTACCAATGGCAAGTGCCGATAGTGAAGGTGTTGTTATTTATTTAGGACGTTTAGGCCAATCTTTTTTTCCTAGTTTCCAAATCGGATTTGTAGTAGCTCCAGAAAATATTATTAAGGAAGCCAAAAACTATTTGCAAATACTGGATAAGCAAGGCGATTTAATTCAGAAACAAATACTTACCGAGCTTATTGATGAAGGCGAAATACATCGATTAATTAAAAAGAACATTACGGTGTATAAGCAACGACGAGACTATTTATGTGGCTGTTTAGAAACACATTTTAAAGCGCATGCCACTTGGCAAGTTCCTGCAGGAGGTTTAGCGGTTTGGTTGTGTTTTACACCTGGAATATCCCTTGTTAAACTTGCTGAAAAAGCAAAAGCAAACGATTTGGTTTTACCCAAAACGATACTGTATCAAAACAAAAATATTTGCGCGATACGTTTAGGTTTCGGACATTTAAACGAGGAAGAAATCGAAATTGTTATTCAAATTCTAAAGCAATCTTTGGATCAAGTAGTGCGGAATATTGGATAAGTCCTTTCTATGGCTAGCTGTTTTATTCCTTCATAAAATTGGTGAACAGTTTGAAAAATTTCTCTGGTTCTTCTAAATATGGATTATGTCCGCTTTGTTCAAACATTTCAAACTGTGCTTGTGGCATAAAGGTTTTGTATTGTACCGCAAATTCTGGAGTAGAAACACCATCATAACGTCCTGCAACAATAAGTGTTTTCGCTTTTACATCTTTTAATTGTTGTCTGTAATCTTGGTTAATCATACTTCCAGAAACATCAAAATCACCATCGCTTCCAATAATAGTAGTATACACATCATTTGCCCAACCTCTATGTTTATATTTTGGTGCATTTTGCTTCAAGCTGGTATTGTGATAGTAAATGTATTTGGTAGGAAAGTTACCATACACCGTTTTTAGTGGTTCTTGACTAGATATGTATCCTAAAGCACGAAGGGAATCTACTTGTTTCCATTTTTCTGGGAAATGAGTTTTTGCATAATGGTTGTAGCTATCGCAATTGGCTTGCCACATCGCACCAGAATGAAAACCGTTTATCAATACCATTTTATCTACATTATCTTTATATTTTATGGCGTATGCTTGCGCAGGAACGGTTCCGTACGAATGTCCAACTAGTGATATTTTATCATATTTTAAAAGGATTCGAAGTTTCTCTATAAGTGCTACATCGGCTTCTACAGCATATTCGGAAGCATCTTTTGCATCATCACTTTTACCGCGACCTAACCAATCGAAAAACACTACGGTATTGGTTTTGTAGTATTGCCCAAAATTCCCTTGCATATAATCGTGCGAGTTTCCTGGTCCGCCAGGAAGAAAGAAAATAGGAGCACCACTCCCTAAAACTTCTACATTAATTTGATAGCCATCAATGGTATAGAATTTGGATTCAAATTTCTCGAATATTTCTGGGTCTTGTTGTGCGGAAATATGTGCAGTTGCTAATAATAGGATAATACTTAATAGTCTTAGTAGCGTCTTCATGAAAAAAAAGGGTTTATGTAAATATAGGCATTTATTGAAAATAGTAGGGCATAAAAAAATCCGCTATAAAAGCGGATTTTTAAAACTAGTGGTTTTTATTATTCTGGTTTGTCTTCAATGACTTCCGCAGAAGTTCCGTCTGCTTTAGGATCTTTACCTTTTAAATATTCTGGTAATTCCATTCCTGCCATATTAAACATTTCCTGTAAAGGTGGTACCGATTTATACATTCCGGAAAGGAAATTAGCGGTAGAAGATTTTCCATCTTTATTACCTCCGTTTTCCCAAACTGTAATCTTATCAATTTTAATATTTTTGATGGCTTCGGATTGCATTTTTACTAATTCTGGTAATTTATCTGCGATTAATAAAAGTACAGCATCTTTAGAATTATTTCCTGCAGCTTTTACTATTTGCTCCATACCAGCAGCTTGTTTGGTTAGTATTTCAAATTGCCCTTGTGCTTCGGCTTGTGCTTTAAAAAGGATCGCATCTGCTTCCCCTTTTGCTCTTCTTCTAATTTGTTCTGCTTCTGCTTCAGAATCAATTTCTACTTTACGTTTGTCAATTTCTGCAGGTACAATAATATCTGCTTCTTGCGAAGAACGTTCTCTATCTGCTCTCGCTGTTTCTGCTTCTTTTTCGGCAGCATACGATTCTTGTAACGCTTTTGCTGTTTGTACTTTTTCGGATGCAATCGCTACACGTTCTGCTTCTGCTTCCCTTTGACGACGTAAAGAATCGGAATTAGCAACGGCAATTTTTGCTGTATTTTCTCCTTCCACAGCTTGTGCATTTGCAGCAGCTACTTGTGTTCTTTCATCTTGTACTGCATTTGCTTCCCCAATAGATCCATCTCTGGTTTTTTCTGCTACCGATTTTCTAGCGGCATTAATGGCATGTGCAGCAGCTTCTTTTCCTAATGCTTCAATATATCCAGACTCATCAACAATATCTGTAATGTTTACGTTGATTAGTTTCAGACCTACTTTTTTAAGTTCCGATTCGACACTTTGTGAAATGTTGGTTAAGAACTTATCTCTATCGTTATTGATTTCTTCAATATCCATAGAAGCAACTACTAAACGCAACTGACCAAAAATGATTTCTTGTGCTAGTTCTTGAATGCTATCTTGATTTAAACCTAAAAGTCTTTCCGCAGCATTTTGCATAATTCCAGGTTCTGTAGAAACACCAATCGTAAAACGAGATGGTACATTTACACGAATGTTTTGTTTAGATAATGCGTTCACTAGATTCACCTCAATAGAGATTGGTGTTAAATCTAGAAATTGATAATCTTGAATTACCGGATAAATAAAAGCGGCACCACCATGAATACATTTTGCCGATTGTCCGCCACCAACTTTACCGTAAACTACTAGAATTCTGTCGGAAGGACATCGCTTATAGCGTTTTACTAAAATAATAAAAAAGATAAAAATAAATAATACTGCAAAAATCACAGCAATAGGAAATCCTAAATTAAAGGCTTCCTGTGTTAGAAGGTAGTTGTTCATATGTTTCTTGTTTAATTGGTTCTATGGGTTTTTTAGTTTCGTTTACTATTAAGATACCATTGCTAGTGACATCTACAACTTGAATAAGTGTTCCGGATTTTAAATCGGTAAAAGAATCGGAAAGTGCTTCTAGTTCTCGTAAAGTACCTTGTACTCTTACGCTTACTTTTCCCATTCTGGTTCGGTTGGCACCAATAGTTAAATACACTTCACCAATGGTGTTGATGGCATTTTTATAATCTAAAGTACCGCTATCTGTTAATTTTTTCATGGAATAAAACATCGCTGCCATAACTGCCATCATTAGTAATCCGCAAAATAACGCGGTAATAACGGTTACTGGTCTTGAAAAACCAGCGTTGATACCAGCAATACCAATCCAACCAAAAATGGTAAAAAAGCCAACTAGATTCTTGAAAGTGATAAATTGAAATTCTATACCAGAATCCAAATCCTCTATATCATCAAAATCATCTCCACCATCTATACCTGTAAAAGTAGTGATGATGATAAAAGTGAATACCAAGGATCCAATACCTGCAATAATCCAAAAGAATTGCGCAAAAGAATCTAAAGCAGAAAACCATTCCATAGTGAGTAGAGATTAAAAATTAAGTTTGAAATATAAGACCTTTATACCTGTCTTACAATTTTATTTAGATAGAAGCATAGAAATGTATATACGCTTCTTATCTGTTTTGCATACTGGAAGCTTCCAATAGTATACGCACATATATATGTAGCTTATTTAAGGGATTTGTTACAGCATATTATTTAATATCGAATTCGGTATTACAATCTTCACATTTATATTTGTCTTTGGTGTAAAACGGAAGCGTGCCAAAAAGGAAACCTATTAGAAAAGAAAAGAAGGATTTAAAATCAGTAATCGTAGAAACCATAGCGATATGATTACTGTTACAGTTTGTACATTTTATCGCATTGCCGTCATCATCTACAGAATACTTTTGAATGGTATCCAGAATATGTTGTGCTTGAAGTGCATCTTCGACATATACTTTTAGTTTTATTCCACCAATAGCGTTACTCACCAAAGGATCGGTTTCGATGGTGAAATTATCACTTAAAAACACAGGAATACCTTCCGATTCTAAACGCCCTTTTATTATTTGCGCTTCTGTAGAGTATTGGTATTTTGCTATGGTTTTAAATATGTCGCTCATAATTTTTCCCACGAAAGTGGAAACGGTTTTGTTGTTCTTTCTTGTAAAGATAAAGAAAGGGATTCTTTTAAAAAGAAAAATATTTTATATAAAAATTATTGTTTTACGATAATTTTTATATATTTGTTATCGTTAAACAATAATAATATTAATTATGAAAATTAAAATGTTTGGAAAAAAATCTGTTTCGGCAGTACTCTTTTGGTTCGTTCTTTTATGTTTAGGGCTTGTATTGATAAACGCTATTCGTTTTATTCCCGAATTAATTCAGAATAAAAATTGGTCAGTATTACCCAATATAGCACCTTTAATAAGTTATTTAGCATTATTAATTCCGCTTGCATTAATCTTGTATACTTTTCAAAAGAAAGTGTTGTTTACGAAACAAGGTATAAAGTATTTATACATATTTGCTATATGTAATTTAGTAGCAACTTCTTTAAATTCTTACATATCCGTTTCCTTTTTTAAAATGCGTCCTTTAGAAACTTTCTCTCTTTCCATCCCTAATATTCTATTAATCGTGTTTGCATTATTTTTAGTTTCTATTTTTAAACAAGGATTTCAAGTACAACAAGAAAACGAACTAACCATATAATTATGAAAACAACATTAAAGTTTTTAAAGGTCTTTATTATAATATTGATAGTCTCATTAGTGATGCGTGCTTTAGCAAAATTATATGCAATAATCCATTATGCATTAGATACTAGCACTCGAATAACAATAGAAGGCGAAGTATTTCCAGATAGTTGGACTAACTTTACTATTATGATATATCTAATTATCGGTTCTCTTTTCATCTTCTTTTTAGCATATTTGGCTTTTGTTTTTAGAAAAGTAATTATAGCATTCTCTAAGAATAGTTTTTTCTCTAGTGAAAATGCTATGCAGTTAACTAAAGTGGGTAAAGGGCTTATTTTTTACGGATTTGGATTATTTGTTTTAAGCTTTATTTTAAATTTTTATTTAATAGATTTTACACCTTATAATTCCGGACGAGCTTTTGGAAGGGCTGTAGCAAAAGCAATTCCTATATTTATTTTTTCATCCTTTGTTTTACTAATAGCTTCTATTATAAAAAAAGGGAATATTTTACAGAGTGAAAACGAACTAACCATATAATTATGCCAATAATAGTAAACTTAGACATTATGCTTGCGAAGCGCGAAATGAAAAGTAAAGACTTGGCAGAAACTATTGGTATTACTACCGCAAATCTTTCCATCTTAAAATCAGGAAAGGCGAAGGCCGTTCGGTTTTCTACACTCGAAGCCATTTGTAAAGCATTAGATTGTCAGCCAAGTGATATTTTAGAATATAAAGAAGACTAAAAATACTATCTTCGAGCTTTAAATTATTCCTTATGAAAAAAGTTCTATTCCTCGTAATGCTTGTTTTTACATTCGCTTTCGCGGAAGCACAAACCGTTAGTAAAAATATATCTTCTAATCCAGAAGTATCCACAAGTTATGCTATTTCCTTTGAAAATGCAGCGCATCATGAGGCACATATAGATGCTACTTTTAGGGATTTAAAAGCTGGTGATACCGAAGTTAGAATGAGTAGAACATCGCCTGGTCGTTATGCTTTGCATGAGTTTATGAAAAACGCATATCAGGTAAAAGCTACCGATGGAAAAGGAAATCCTTTAGAAATAGAGCGTCCAGATCCATATTCTTGGAATATCTCTGGACACGATGGTACCATTAAACTAAGCTATACTTTATTTGCTAATCGCGGTGGCGGAACCTACGCACAAATAGATGAAACGCACGCACATCTTAATATTCCAGCAACATTTATGTATGCACCTAGCTTGGCTAATCAAGGTTTGGAAGTTACTTTTAAGCTTAGAGAAGACCTAAACTGGAAAGTGGCGACCCAATTAAAACAGGTAAAAGGAAATACCTATTACGCGAGAGATTTACAATATTTTATGGATAGCCCAACAGAAATAAGCAACCATAGTGTGCGCTCTTTTGATGTAGACGGACAAACCATAAATTTTGTATTGCATCACAATGGTACCGAAGATGAACTGGATACGTATTTTGAAAAAGTAAAGAAAACCGTACTACAACAAAAAGCCGTTTTTGGCGAGTTGCCACAATTCGATTATGGTGCGTATTCGTTTTTAGCATGTTATATACCTAATGCTTCTGGTGATGGTATGGAGCATAGAAATTCAACGGTTGTAACCAACACGCGATCTTTAGCAAATGGCGGTTTAGAAGGAAATATAGGTACGGTTTCTCATGAGTTTTTTCATTGTTGGAATGTCGAACGTATTCGTCCGCAATCTTTAGAACCTTTTGATTTTGAAGAAGCAAACATGAGTGGTGCACTATGGTTTGCCGAAGGTTTTACTAGTTATTATGACGATTTAACGCTTTGTCGTGCAGGATTAATTCCAGAAGAAGAATATATAAACGGATTAACAGGAACCTTTAATTATGTGTGGACTTCACCAGGACGCCAATTTTTTAATCCGATTGAGATGAGTTATCAAGCGCCATTTGTAGATGCAGCGCGTTCGGTAGATCCTGTAAACAGAAGCAACACCTTTATATCTTATTATTCGTACGGAAGCATGTTAGGCTTAGCATTAGACTTATCGCTTAGAGAAAAAGGGTTAAACTTAGATGATTATATGCAATTGGTGTGGACTACTTTCGGAAAAATAGAACAGCCATATACCATTCAAGATTTACAAAATACTTTAAATACTTATGCAGGAAATGACTTTGGAGATCAGTTCTTCAACGACTATATCCATAAAAGCGGGATGCCAAGTTATAAACGATTATTCGATATGGTTGGTGTAGATCTGGAGCAGGACACTTCGGAAATCGGATTTGGCGCACAGGTTAGAAAAGGAGTTATTACTAGCAATACTACCATTGGCTTGTCTGCATATGATGCCGGATTAGAAAATGGGGATACCATTATTCAAATTGGAGCATATGTGCTTTCCGATACTTTAGAACTAGATGCTATTTTGAAGCATTTTAAACCAAAGGATGTGACTAAAATCGTTTACGAACGTTTCGGTCATAAAAGGGAAGCAACCATGACCTTTGTAGCGAATCCTAGCTATTCTATTGCTACTATAGAAGCCAAAGGACAAACATTACATACCAATCAGAAGAAGGCTAGAGCTGCTTGGTTAGGTGCTAAATAAGGATATTATAAAAAGACAAGTATTATAAACCTTTTAATTACGTATATTTAAAACATAAATTATAGATTTCCGTTTTCACGGAAAAAAAACAAGTTGCCTTATGCTACAACACACATCTGAATCCCTAACGTTTTTTACTCCAGAGGTTATTGAAAATTCTGGTGCTGTTTTTTGTGACACAGGAATTTCTGCTGGTTTTCCAGCCCCAACCGAAGATTTTACGGAACAAAGAATAAGTCTAGATCGGGAGCTTATAAAAAATAAGGAAACTACGTTTTATGCTAAAGTTAGCGGGCAATCCATGATTGGAGCAGGACTAGACGATAAAGATTTATTGGTTATAGATCGAAGTATAGAACCAACACACAATAAAATTGCGGTCTGTTTGTTAGATGGTGAATTTACGGTAAAGCGTTTAAAAATAGATGAGGAAGGACTTTGGTTACAACCAGAAAATCCGAATTATCCAATTATTAGAATTACCGATGCTAACGATTTTGTTATTTGGGGAATAGTTACGAATGTGATTAAGAAGGTCTAATACTATGTCTTTTGATAATCCTTTACTTTTTTTCATATGCTCTATTGGCGTTTTTAATGGGTGTATAGCTAGCTTTTATTTTCTATTCTTCAGCAAGCAAAAACGCGTTCAAAATAAATTCTTTGGTTTATTACTTTTAATGCTTAGTCTAAGAATAGGTAAGTCTGTATATATCTTATTTACAGCAAGAGAAGCTCGAGATTTGTTACTCTCCCAAATTGGTTTATCGGCTTGTTTTTTAATTGGAGTCTCTTTATTTTATTATTTAAAATCTTCTGTCGATAATAAAAAAACAATTCCGAAGTCCTGGAAAATGCATTACAGCATGCTTACTATATTGGTAATTTTGGTAGGTGTAATTAAACCCTATAGCGTTCATATCGATTTTTGGCATCAGTATTTTATTCCTTTTATTTATGCGGTCTGGGGAATTTATTTAATCCTTTCTGGATACATTCTAAAAGATATTTTCAATAAAATTAGTCGTAAAAACACCAAGTGCAGCACGTCCGAAATTTGGTTAGTAGCCGTTTTTCTAGGGAATGTATTGATTTTTTCGGCCTATATGATTGGCTACTTTTATCTCTATTTAATAGGAACTGTTACTTTTTCGGTAGTGTTTTATGCCTTGTTAATTTTCTTATTATTCAAAAAGAATAGAGAAAGTGTGTTTCAAGATATTCCAGTAAAATACGCTGCAAAAAAGATTGATAAAGGGGAAGCCGAAAAACTAATCAGTGAATTATCTACAGTAATGCAAACAAAAGAATTGTTTAAAAATCCAGAGGTGAAACTG
>JAGPUY010000219.1 GCA_018067265.1 Oceanihabitans sp.
CCATATACCGAGGAAGAAATTGCTAATGCACAACAAGCCATGTTAGATCAAGGTACGCAAATTGAAAAAAACCTATATGCAGATCCTGATTTTGCGGAAACCTATGAAGCAGATAAAGCAGCTGGAGGTGCAGAATTTATAGAAATGCGTAATCGTGAAATTGTAGCTCTTATTGCTTACTTACAACGTTTAGGTACCGATATAAAAGTTAAAGATTTAGAAATCACTCAAAACTAGAATTATGCTAAAGTTTGTAAAAAATTATATGGACAGTATTTCTGGAATAGAAATATATCCAATCATATCCTTACTTATATTCTTCGGTTTTTTTGTAGTCCTATTTTTATGGGTATTTACAGCAAAAAAAGAATATATAGAAAGTGTAAGTAATTTACCATTAGAATTAGATAACCAAAACCAATCCGAATTATGAGAAATTTATTTCCGTCTTGGCTAAAGATACCAGTCCTGTTTTTTATCATTTTAGGCATTGTAGAATACTTTGTCGATTCTGGTACTAAACCAGCATTTATAGAGAAGCCAATCATTATGGTGTTCTTAATACTAGTGTTACTTATATTAATTGCTACAGAAGCTATTGTAGGTTCTATGGCCAATATTCTATATCAGAGTTTAGACGAAGAAGGAAAAGCTAGATATGATGCATCCCAAGTAAAAACATCCAAACTGGTTACTTGGATTAACAAAACCTACACCAAATTACTTGGAGCGAAACCAATACAAGAAGAACACGAAATTATTCTTGACCATAATTACGATGGTATTAAAGAATTAGATAATGATCTTCCGCCATGGTGGATTTACAGTTTCTATGCTTCCATAATATTCGCTGTTGTCTATTTAGTAAGATTCGAAGTATTTAATGGTGAAAACCAGTATATGGAATTAGAATCGGAATATGCACAAGCAAAAATTGATATTGAAGAATACAAAAAAACAGCAAAAGATCTAGTGGATTTTAATACCGTAGAATTGTTAACGGATGCTTCTGATTTAAGTACAGGTAAAAAAATATTTACCGAAAACTGCGTCGCTTGTCATAAAGCAGATGGTGGCGGTGGAATTGGACCAAATCTAACCGACAAACACTGGATTTTAGGTGGCGGAATTAAAAATGTATTTAAAACGGTTTCCGAAGGTGGACGTGATGGAAAAGGAATGATCTCTTGGAAACAAAGTTTAAAACCAGCAGAAATTGCGCAAGTAGCAAGTTATGTACTACAGTTTCAAGGTACAACACCTGCCGAACCTAAACCTGCAGAAGGCGATATTTGGGAAGAAACTACAAAAGAATAAAACATTTTGAATAAGACCTGTCAGGTGTTTAAAACCGGACAGGTCTAAATAAAATAGATTTTGGAAACACAAGAAAACGAATCTTTTAGAGACACCATTGGTACCATCAATGAAGAAGGCGGTCGTGCTTGGGTATACCCCAAAAAACCTAGTGGTGCTTATTACAACAAACGAAAAATAGTTAGCTATGGTTTACTTATTTTTCTTATTGCTGCTCCTTTTATAAAAATAAATGGCAACCAGTTTTTACTGTTTAATATTCTAGAACGTCGCTTTAATATTTTTGGTTTACCATTTTGGCCACAAGACTTTTACTTATTTGTAATGTCTATGCTAATTGGTATTGTGTTTATCGCTTTATTCACCGTGAGTTTTGGACGTGTTTTTTGCGGTTGGATTTGCCCACAAACCATTTTTATGGAAATGGTTTTTAGACGTATTGAATACTGGATTGATGGCGACAGAAACAAACAACGCAAACTAGACAAACAAGAATGGAATGCCGAAAAAATTAGAAAACGCCTATTAAAATGGTTTATCTTTTTAGTAATCTCCTTTATTATTGCGAATGTCTTTTTAGCCTATTTAATAGGAAGTGACAAACTTATAAATCATATTACAGATGGTCCTTTCGAACACCTAGGAACACTTTTTCCATTAATAATTTTTACCGCAGTATTCTATTTTGTATTTGCTTGGTTTAGAGAACAAGTGTGCATTATTGCTTGTCCTTATGGTAGATTGCAAAGTGTATTACTGGACAACAAATCTATTGTAGTTGCTTACGATCATAAACGTGGTGAAGCAGAAAATGGACGAAAAAAATTCAGAAAAAACGAAGATAGAGAAGCTTTAGGTCATGGAGATTGTATCGATTGTTTACAATGCGTAAATGTTTGCCCTACAGGAATTGATATTAGAAATGGTACGCAATTAGAATGTGTAAACTGTACTGCTTGTATTGATGAATGTGATCATATTATGGATAGTATTAACCTTCCAAAAGGATTAATACGATTTGCTTCGGAAGATGAAATAGAAAAGAAAGAAAAATTCAAGATTACTGCAAGAATGAAAGGATACATTGCTGTTCTTACTATTCTTACTGGTATGTTATGCGGAATGCTGCTTTTAAGAAATGATGTAGAAGCTACCGTATTAAGACTTCCTGGGCAGTTATTTGAGCACAAAGGAGAAAACATAATTAGCAACGTTTTTACATTTAAGCTGGTAAATAAAACGACGAAGACTATTGAAAACATAAACTTCAAACTTAGAAAGCAAGAAGGAGAAATAAAAACGGTTTCTACTGCAGCTAATTTTGAAGTTCCTGCGCAAGGTTTGGCAGAAGGAACCCTATTTATTGAAATAGATAAAAGGAAATTAAAAGGAGACAAAAGTAACCTTATGATTGAGGTGTATAGTGGTGATGAAATGATTGAAACCACTAGCGTTTACTTTTTAGGACCACGAAGTTATAATTAAATGATCCTGCAAGGTTTTAAAAAACTTGTAGGTTTACAAAAAAT
Source organism: Oceanihabitans sp. (assembly GCA_018067265.1). Classification (GTDB taxonomy): domain Bacteria; phylum Bacteroidota; class Bacteroidia; order Flavobacteriales; family Flavobacteriaceae; genus Oceanihabitans. Next base: position 2,847 of record JAGPUY010000219.1, read on the forward strand.
GAATTCTTGTTTACAAGAAGAATATTAACTAAAAAGAGATTCCCACTATCGTGGGAAATAAATATGAAAATAAATTGGGGAACAGGAATCGTAATCGCATTTGTAGCATTTATTAGTTTCATCATGTATTTTATTATCACCATGATGACAGATAGTAAATATGACCATGATTTAGTAGTCGAAGATTATTACAAACAAGAATTACAATTTCAAAACGAGATAAATAAAGAAACAAATGCGCAACACTTAGCAGAAAATATCTCTTGGAAAAAAACAGCAGAAGGTGTTATTATTATATTCCCAGAAAACCTTCAAAAAGAAAACATTACAGGAAAAGTGTTCCTATACAGACCATCTAATAAACAATTTGATTTTGAAATTCCAATTTCACTGTCAAACCATAATTTGCTCATACCTGACAAACGTTTATTAGATGGTCGTTGGAACATTAAAGTAGATTGGCAATATAACGGAAAAAACTATCTCTACAAAAAAGAGATCCTTTACTAAAACAAAAAAATATGCTTTGGTCTGCACTTATTTTTGGATTACTAGGAAGCTTCCATTGCGTTGGAATGTGTGGCCCTATTGCATTTATGTTGCCTGTAGACAGAAGCAATTCTATAAAAAAAGTCACACAAATATTTACCTATCATATTGGTCGATTGTTAGCGTATTCGCTAATTGGTTTATTTTTCGGCTTGGTTGGAAAAAGTCTTTACATCTTCGGACTTCAGCAACAACTTTCTATCGTCATTGGAATATTAATGATCGTTGTAGTTATCCTTCCTGTGCAAACTTTCAATAAGTACAACTTCTCAAAACCTATTTATAAAATAATATCTAAAGTAAAATCATCTTTAGGTAAAGCCTTAAAAAAGAAAACGGCAGACACCTTTTTAACCATTGGTTTTTTGAACGGGTTTTTACCTTGCGGATTAGTATATATGGCCGTTTTTGCTTCCTTAGCAATGCCAAACGCATGGCAAGGAAGTTTATATATGGCGCTGTTTGGTTTAGGTACCATCCCATTAATGACTTCTGCTATTTACTTAGGTAAATTTTTAAATACCAAAATGAAGCAACGTATTCAAAAAGGGATTCCTATTTTTGTAGTAATTATAGGATTATTATTTATTCTTCGTGGTTTAGGCCTAGGTATTCCTTACCTCTCACCTGCTCCAATAGTTGATGTTGCATCTAGTGCAATAGATTGTCACTAAATTAGTGGCTTTTTATAAAGCGTACTTCCTATTCATATAAAAAAACAAAAATGCCCTTCATGGACAATTCGCATAAATTGCAATTAAGTAAAGAAGAAATGAAACAATATGGTTATCAGGTAATCGATACTATTGTTGAACATTTTGATACCGAAAATTCTAAAAAACCTGTTTCTCTAGCTTCTAGAGAAGAAATGGATTTGCTTTTTAAAACCGAAGCTCCTGAAGAACCTACCAATTATAAAGAAGTATTAGACTTTGTTACTGCAAAAGTATTACCAAATAGCAGTATTGTTACCCATCCAAAATCCTATTCTTTTGTTCCCGGTCCAAGCAATTTTGTTAGTGTTATGGCAGATACTTTAGCTACCGGTTTCAATATATTTTCTGGTGGTTGGGCTGCTTCTCCCGCTGCTGCAGAATTAGAAATTGTAACCATGAACTGGTTATTAAAACTATTTAAATTTCCGACTAAAAAAGGTGGTGGCATTTTCACCAGTGGTGGTTCCATGGCGAATCTAACCGCATTGGTTACTGCAAGAAGACAACGTTGTGGCGACGATTTTTCGAAAGCTATTATTTATCTTTCCGATCAAGCACACTCTTCCAATATAAAAGCAATTCGTGTTTTAGGATTTAAAAAAGAACAAATACGAATTATCCCTACCGATATCGAGTTTAAAATGGCTATTAATAAACTTAAAAATGCCATTGCCAAAGATCGATTAGAAGGTTTACAACCGTTTTGTATTATCGCTTCCGCTGGAACAACAAATACAGGAACTGTAGATCCTTTAAACGAAATCGCTAAAATATGTAAGACCGAAAAACTTTGGTTTCATATTGATGGTGCATATGGTGGAGCAGCCATTTTATCCAAAAAAGGAAGTCAGCTTTTAAAAGGAATTGAAAAGGCAGATTCGGTAGCAATAGATCCGCATAAATGGTTATACCAACCTTATGAAATGGGTTGTTTATTAGTTAGAAATCATAAATGGTTAAGTGAAACTTTTACTGAAAAACCAGAGTATTTAAGAGATATTGAAGGTAATGAATCGGAAATTAATTTTTACGATCATGGTATTCAATTGACAAGACGTTTTAGAGCTTTAAAGTTTTATATGTCTATGAAAACCTTCGGACTTTCCGCATTTAAAAAAGCGGTTTCCTATTCTATCGATTTAGCCGAAGAAGTAGAAGCAGATTTACGAAAAAGCGCGAATTGGGAAGTAGTTTCTCCCGCGACATTAGCGGTTATTAACTTTAGATATAATCCCATAGGAAAAAATTACTCAGAAAAACAATTAGATGCTATCAATCAAGAGATTTCAAAAAGAGTTGTGGACTCTAGAGAAGCATTATTAGTAACTACCGTTTTACAAAACCAAGTGGTTTTACGCATGTGCTTAATAAACCCAAGAACTACATTTGAAGATGTAAAAGACACCATAAAGACTTGTGAAGCTTTTGCTGTGGAGATTATTTAGTTTTTCATTAAAACATTAGGCTTAGCTGACTTTTATCATGTTTAACTTTCCCGTTTTAAACTACCTTTATTGTAGAATTTAAAACAACAGATTATGAAAAAAAGAACACCAGTTTCAGAAATAATGACCACAGATGTTATCACGCTTAATCATACCGATGATTTAGATATAGCAGAAAAATTATTCAAAAAAAATAACATTCGCCATATTCCTGTGGTAAGTGGAGCTAAAATAATTGGGATGCTCAGTTATACCGATTTGTTGCGTATTAGTTTTGCAGATGCCACAGATGAAGACGAACAAAACGTAGACACTGTAGTCTATAATATGTTTACTATTGAGCAAGTAATGGCTAAAAACCTGGTAAGTGTTTCTTCAAACACAACCATTTTAGAAGTTGCTAAAATACTATCAAAAAAAGAATTTCATGCCTTACCTGTTGTAGATCAAGATAAATTAGTTGGTATTGTAACCACTACAGATTTAATTGACTACTTGATAGAACAGTTTTAATATATATAAGTAACAAAATTAGAAATCGCTTGGTAAAAATATCAAGCGATTTTTTTAACAAATAATTAATTAGGATAAATCTATCTTAATTAAAATATTGTTTATCTTTGTAAAAGAAAAAAAAGAATTATATGTTTTCGAAAGCTTGTGAATATGGAATAAGAGCATCTATTTTTATTGCGAAAAATTCGTTTGAAGGGAAACTAGTTTCTCCTAAAGAAATTTCGGAAGAAATAAATTCACCTAAAGCTTTTACTGCAAAAATCTTGCAAGCATTAGTTAGAAATGATCTTATTAAATCGGTAAAAGGTGCGCATGGCGGTTTCGTAATCGATAAAGATGCTATTGCAACCATAAAGCTTACGCAAATAGTAGAAGCCATTGATGGCGACAAAATCTATAGTGGTTGTGGCTTAGGTTTAGAGATATGCGATGAAAATCATCCTTGTCCGGTACATGATAAATTCAAGGTGATACGCGATGAATTAAAGCACATGTTAGAAACTACCAATTTAGAAGAACTAGCATTAGGTATAAAATCTGGAGCTTCCTTTTTAAAGATCTAAAAAAAATTTGAATATAAATAGGATAAATTTATCCGAAATAAAAACTGCCTTACTTCTCTAATGAAAATAAAACAGATAAAAGGCAAATACTTTTTACCAATATTAAAAGAAACACATTATGGAAACATTACAAAAAAATACCCAAAAACAAATAGGTGCATTTGTAGCAGATGATTTTAGAACTGCAGCAGTTTTTTCAAAATACAAGATAGATTTCTGCTGTAATGGAAATAGAACTATTGAAGAGGCTTGTGATAAAAAAGGGATCGATAGCAATAGGTTAGTCGAAGAATTAGACGCTGTTTTAAACTCGAAAACAGACACATCTATAGATTACAAATCTTGGCCTTTAGATTTACTAGCAGAATATATTGAAAAGAAACACCATAGATATGTGGAAGAAAAGATCCCTGTATTACGTCAGTTTTTAGATAAACTTTGTCGTGTGCATGGTGCAAATCACCCAGAACTATTTAAAATAAACGAATTGTTTACGGCTTCTGCTGGCGAATTAACAGCGCACATGAAAAAAGAAGAACTGATTCTCTTCCCTTTTGTAAAAAGAATGGTAAAAGCAAAATTAGATCATGTAGCAATACAATCGCCACAATTTGGAACCGTGGAAAACCCAATCGCAATGATGATGCAGGAGCATGATACCGAAGGAGAACGCTTTAGAGAAATAGCAGTACTTACCGATAATTATACGCCTCCAGCAGATGCTTGTAACACCTATAAAGTAACTTTTGCTATGTTGGATGAATTTGAAAAAGACTTGCATTTACACATACATTTAGAAAATAATATTTTATTCCCTGAAGCAATAAAACTAGAGCAACAATTTGATTAATAGCAATTTATAATTTGTAACTTTAGTACTTAGAAAATCCTGGAACATTTCCCTAAAGATGTTCTGGGATTTTTATTAAAACATACACCTTTACGTAAGCGCTATTTTTTATTATAATGCAAAAAAAACTAATTCTTGTTTGTTTAATTAACTTCTTCATTGCAGCCCTAATGGGTTTGGCGCTACGATTTTCGGTAATTGAATCTATTGGTTTAAATTATCGTTTTTTAACACACGCACATTCGCATGTTGCTATGTTAGGTTGGGTTTATTTAATGTTATTTACACTTATTGTGCATTATTTTGTTCCGGATAAAAAACCTGTTTACAATCGTTTATTTTGGCTTACGGAATTTGCTGTTATTGGCATGATGATCAGCTTTCCGTTGCAAGGTTATGCTGCAATTTCCATTTCCTTTTCTACCTTACATATATTCTGTAGTTACTATTTTGCTTATCTCATTTGGAAAAACCATCAAACCGAATCGGTAGTAACCAACAAACTACTTAAGGCTTCGCTCCTATTTATGGTGCTTTCTACACTTGGTGTTTGGTGTTTGGGACCGGCTGTTTCGATACTCGGACAAGCATCTGCTTTTTACCAAATAGCCATTCAGTTCTTTTTACATTTTCAGTTTAACGGTTGGTTTTTAATTGCTGTTATTGCTGTGTTTTTCCATTTACTTCAAATTGAAGATTCTAAACTTTTTAGAGTATTTTTCAAACTATTAATAGCCTCTACTATTTTAACTTTTGCCTTGCCTATTCAATGGTTTGCACCACATAAAACACTACTATTTATTAATGCGTTTGGTATTCTTTTACAACTTGCTAGCCTTTATTTCTTTCTAAAACTTATTAAGCCTAATTTGCTAAAACACACCAAAACACAACCTAAAATAGTACTATATCTATATTTTTTTAGCGTAGTATGTTTTGTATTAAAAACACTTTTGCAGGCATTATCTATTTTTCCGGAGTTTTCACTAGTGGTATTCGAACATCGCAATTTTATAATTGGTTTTATCCATTTAATGATGCTTGGTATTATTAGTGGTTTCTTATTTTCGTTTATATTAAACACTCGATTAGTCCGATTTACAAAATCGTTATATATTGGGATTTACAGTTTTCTTTTGGGATTCGTATTAACCGAAATGCTATTACTTATTCAAGGTTGTAAATTTTACTTTGGAGAAGGAATCCTTAATAATTACTACATGCTATTATTCTTATTTAGTATTTTATTACCTCTAGGAATTCTTTTTATTTTATTACATATTATTAAAACAAAACAAGATGCAACACAAACCACAAAAACGTCATAAAGCATTACAACCATTAAGCAGAGAGCATCATCAAGGTTTATTATTATCCTGGAAAATTAAAACTGGATTTAGTAAGAATATTGCACCAGAACGCATAAGAACGTACGCCAATTGGTTTTTTAAAACGCACTTGATTCCGCATTTTGAAATGGAAGAAAAGCATATTTTTACTATTCTAGAAGAAGAGCATGAACTTATAAAAAAGGCTTTAGCAGATCACAAACATATAAAAGGTTTGTTTGCTGAAACCGAAGACGATGCCATAACATTACGTAAAATAGAAGAAGCTTTAGAACAGCACATCCGGTTTGAAGAACGCGTTTTGTTTCCTGAAATACAGAAATTTGCTACGGAAGCACAAATGCTTCAAATAGAAAAAACACATCAACCAGAGGATTTTAAAGATAATCTGGAAGATGTATTTTGGAAGTGATTCAAATAGAAACCTGTCCGGTTTTAAAAACTGGACAGGTTTGAAAAATATTGTTTGGCGATAAACACGAAACTTTATTTTACTCTTTTTTAAATGTTGTTTTAAACAAGCTAGGCTTAACCGTTATCATTAACCAAGCCCAATTGTTCGCATTATCCGTATTTCCACCTTTTAAAACTTCCATCGTTTCTGTACCA
>JAGPUY010000230.1 GCA_018067265.1 Oceanihabitans sp.
TCCTTGCTTTTTGAAATAAAAAAAACACCTCTTTTCATTACAAAAAGAGATGCTTTAAAATAGTTTGATTTTACTTAAACTTTGCTATTAATCAATCCAAACTAAATTTTTTTATGAAAACATTGTTCTTCGGGTGTTCCTTTATTGTGCTTCGCTTTTTGAAATAAAGCGATGTTTTGAGATTATCTTGCTTTATGGGTTCTTGTTATCAAATATCTGATATCGTAAATCTCTGCAGCATAATCGGATTCCACTTTAACGGTACCACCGTTTAACGCCCATGTGTTTAATGTCTATGCATTTAAAGAACTCAAATAATAATGTTCTACTCCAACACCTTTTGATGTTATAAAGTCTCTTGTATATATTTCTCCAATACCACCTCCAATATCGATGGCTACCGTTATTTTAGTGCTCTTATTAGTAGTAGGATTCGCTTTAAATTCTATCACTATATTTACACCATCTCCAATGGAGGAAGCATCTGGAGTTAATGTGCCTATGCCTACTTGCGCTATAACATTATAGTTGATCGATGTGAAAATGGTAATGGTAATTAGTAATATTATTTTTTTTGTAATTCTTTTCAAGTTTATTTCTTTTTGGGGTTATAGAATGGTTAAGGTTTTTAATGCTCTTCATACTATTTAATTAAATCGATTAGTATTTGAGTATTATTATTATTTGAAAAACGAAGAGCAATTTAGGTGCCAGAATAAACCAATACTGTAAATTAGCGCTTAATTAGCTGATTATGAGCGCTCTAAAAACGTCACCCCTTGTGATTCCTTAAATTAAAAATACCGTTATACCGTCATTTTTTTTCAGTTGAAATACATAAATCACGGAATACCGAGCAATAAAGCAGTGGAAAAATGAGGGATTGGATATTCCATTCCTGAGATGAATAACCCTGTTTTGTTCTGTCTAAACCAAAAAAAAATCTAAAATAATTGTATAAAAAAAAGTAAAGTGATACCTCATTGGTATACTAAAGAAATAGTATCCCACTAGGAGTTGTAATTCATTTGTGTTATCTACTAATTGCTACTTAAATTATAGCTGCTAATCTACACGCTTGGTTTATGGCACGTTTGGCATCCAATTCTGCCGCAACATCTGCACCTCCAACCACATGCACTTTTACACCTAAAGCTTCTAAAGGCTCCAATAACACTTTAAAAGGTAACTGTCCTGCACAAATGATAATGGAATCTACTGCCAGTACTTTTTGTTCTTGGTTTTGAACATAATGCAAACCTGCATCATCAATTTTAGTATACTGTACTTCATTGATAAATTGTACTTTCTTCTTTTTTAATGTAGCGCGATGAATCCAACCAGTTGTTTTACCTAGATTGCCACCAAATTTCCCTTTGCTGCGTTTGAACATAAAAATTTCTCTAGGAGAAGGATGTATTTCTGCGGTTACACCATGAATACCACTTCGAGCCTGCATGGTTTTATCAATTCCCCATTCTTTTAACCAAGCGTCAACATGTAAAGAAGTACTTTCTCCTTCGTGTGCTAAATATTCGGAAACATCAAAACCAATACCACCAGCACCAATTACAGCAACACGTTTGCCAACGGGCTTTTTCCATTTTAAAACATCTAAATAATTTAATACTTTGGGATGTTCAATACCTTCAATTTTTGGGTTTCTAGGCGTAATTCCGGTAGCTAGTATTACTTCTTCAAAATGGCCATTTTTTAAATCTTCGGCAGTTACTCGCGTATTTAAGTTTACGGTTACTTTATGTAATTCTATTTGTTTATTAAAATAGCGAATGGTTTCATAAAACTCTTCTTTCCCTGGAATTTGCTTTGCTAAATTGAATTGTCCACCAATCTCTTTATCGGCATCAAAAAGGGTAACCACATGTCCGCGTTGTGCCGCAATAGTAGCAGCAGCTAATCCAGCAGGGCCAGCACCAACCACTGCTATTTTTTTCTTTTTGTCGGTGGGAAGGTAATTTAATTCCGTTTCATGACATGCTCTAGGATTTACCAAACAACTGGCTACTTTTTGTTCAAAAACGTGATCCAAACAGGCCTGATTACAACCGATACACGTATTTATTTCGTCCGATTTATTCGCTTTCGCTTTATTAACCCATTCTGGATCTGCTAAAAAGGGTCGTGCCATCGAGATCATATCTGCATGTCCGTCTGCTAATATTTTTTCGGCAGTTTCAGGCATATTGATTCTATTGGAAGTAATTAGTGGAATAGAAAGTTCTGCTTTCATTCTTTTGGTTACCCAAGTAAATGCAGCTCTCGGTACCGAAGTAGCGATAGTTGGTATTCGTGCTTCGTGCCAACCAATTCCTGTATTTATAATGGTTGCTCCAGCTTTTTCAATTTCTTTACCTAGTGCAACTACTTCTTGCCAAGTACTTCCTTTTTCTACTAAATCTAACATCGATAAACGATAGATTATAATAAACTCTTTTCCAACCGCTTCCCGAGTTTGTTTTACTAATGCTATGGGTAAGCGCATTCTATTTTCATAGCTTCCACCATATTTGTCGGTTCGTTTATTGGTTCTTTCGGCAATAAATTGGTTGATTAAATAGCCTTCGGATCCCATAATTTCTACACCATCATAACCTGCCAATTTTGCTAGCTTTGCCGAGTTTACAAAATCCCGAACGGTACGTTGGATACCAGATGCTTTCAGTTTAAAAGGTTTAAAAGGAGATATCGGTGATTTCAAAGCGGAAGGAGCAACCGCAAATGGATGATATCCATAGCGTCCAGCATGCAAAATTTGCATACATATTTTACCATCTGCTTTATGCACGGCATCTGTAATTACTTTGTGATGTTTGGCATGTTTTTTTGTGCTCATTCGTGCAGAAAATGGACCTGTCCAACCTTGCACATTAGGTGCAATTCCACCAGAAACGATTAGTCCTACGCCACCTTTTGCACGTTCGGCATAATACGCGGCTATTTTTTCTAAACCGTTTTTTTTCTCTTCCAATCCGGTATGCATGGAACCCATTAGAATTCGGTTTTTAAGCGTTGTAAATCCTAAATCTAATGGTTCGAAAATATGTGTATACTTGGTCATTTTTTTTAAAAATTTACATGGAACGGAATACCAATTGGTAAGATACGTTTTTAATAAAAATATAACCAAAGAATAATGAAATAGGAGTGAAGTGTACCAGAAATCTTTCAACTTAGCATCTAAAAAGCCGTGGCATGATGATGTACTATTCGCTATTTTAAAGGAAGAAAATGGAGGAGTAATTTAGCTAAAACACGAG
>JAGPUY010000243.1 GCA_018067265.1 Oceanihabitans sp.
TCTGTATTGCCATTTCTATTTCTTTAACAGAAAAATCACCTTCCGGACCAATTAAAATAGTAATATCTTGTTTTGGTTTCAATTCGTTTTTAAGTGATTTTCTATCCGTTTCCTCGCAATGTGCTATAAATAAGTTGCCAGAAAATTCTTGTTTTATAAAGTCTTTAAAAGCGATTGCAGGATTTAATTTTGGTACGTAATAACTAAGGGATTGCTTGGTTGCGGACTGTATTATTTTTTCAAAACGTTCTGGCTTAATAATTTTACGTTCGCTATGATCGCAAATAATAGGAGTGATGCTATCGATACCAATTTCGGTAGCTTTCTCTAAAAACCACTCGTAACGATCATTCATTTTTGTAGGAGCTACTGCAAGATGAAGGGTGTAGTTTCGTTTGGAGTGTAATTTTTTATCGATAATATGAACCACACAATTTTTAATATCTGCAACCGTAATTTGTGCCGTAAATAACCAACCATTTCCGTTAGTAATTTGCAAGGTTTGGTCTACCGATTTGCGTAGCACTTTTACAATATGCTTGCTTTCCTCTTTATTAAAAGAGAATTCTGTGGTGTTTTCTGTTATGTCGGGATTAAAAAATAATTGCATTATTTTAAAGGTTCTACAATTTTTAAGACTTTTATTTCTTGAACTTCTTTTGGCTCAAAAGTTTTTAAAACCACATAATACCATTGGTTTTGCACAATGTCTATGGTGAAAACATCTCCTATATTATAGATGTCATTTGTAATTTCTGCCTCAAAAGTTGGATGTGTAATTCCTTTTTCAAACCATCCTAAATCACCTCCCTGATTCGCATTATCATCCATAGAATATTGCTTTGCCAATTGGCTAAAAGGAGTTCCTTCTTTATATTTTGTACGTATTTTATCTCTGGTAGCATTAATTTGTGAGATGGACATTTTTAAACCATCAAAGAAAATATAACTCACTCTATAATTTGTAGTTGTCACTTTTTCTATGACTTTATATTTCGTTTTTTCTGTGTCATTTTTTACAATGGCACGTCCGCTTTTATAAAGTTCTAAAGCTAATCCTGTTTGATGCTTCGCTTCATTAAACGTAACGATTTTATTCTTTTTAGACTTATTTTCTTTCATGTATTCTTTTGCTTCTTTTAGGTTTACAATAGAATCAAAATCTTTGACTTGTGCATCTTGAGCAGAAATAATAATGGAAAATAATAGGGCTACTAGTAATAATAATTTATTCATTTGTACTTTGGGATTTAAGCTTATCTAGCAAAAAAACAAAATTTATAGATTATATGAAGGGTTTTCTATAAGGTTATTAACAGAAATTTCAACAAAGGGCCCAAATTAAGATTATAATTTGCTTTTTACGTGTTCTACTTCTAATTCGATGTCGTGTAACAGCTGTGTTTCCCCAAAGAAAAATATTCAAACTCTTTTGTCGACTCTTTAATAAAATGCATTGGTTCCATATCGAAAGCATGCAAATATTTTATAAATTTCAAGGGGTGTTGCATGTCTAGAAGACTATAAAAGCGAATTATACTTGTACTTCTTTTCTACGTTTAAACTCGTAATATAGCGCTCCCAGAATCAATAGCATTAAAATAATGGTACTTGTCAAAGAAACCAGGATCCCTTGACTTACTATTATTGGCTCAAATTTAAAATCGATGGTATGTTTTCCTGCCGGAATTTCTAAAGCTCTTAATACATAATTGACACGATAATGTGGGACTAGTTTTCCATCAATATATGCGTTCCAACCATATGGATAATGAATTTCAGAAAACACTGCTAATCCAGCAGCTTTGTTTTCAGCTTTATATTGGAGTTCATCTGGTTGGTATGAAAATAATTCTATACGCGATAATGCATCTTTTCCGTACGTATCTTTTAAATTTTCGGATATTACTTGTCCTTTTCTAAGAACCGCTTCATTTTTCGTATCTAAATCCAAAAGAGATAGCATTTCTTCATCTGCAGTATCTACAATATGTAGTTTTTTTACAAACCATGCATTTCCGTTTGGATTCGGATTTCGTGTCACAATTGCGCCCGCGCCTTGCTGGTCTTTTTCGCCTTCTTGATCTTTAATGATGTATTTTACATTCATCATATTAATCACGGGGATGTTTCGCGAGGTTACTGCAAATTTTTCATTGCCATGATCTAAATAGAAATTGTATACTTCTTGAAACTGTCGTGGTTTTGCTGCGTGATAACCACCAAGTGTATTGTGAAAATACGCGGTACGCGAATTAGCCATACGTAACCTTGGTTCAAAAACGCGGTAATGCCCTTTATCCTTTAAAATTTGTTTATCTACTTCAAGCGTTCTATATGGATGTTCAAATTGTACTTTGGATACAAAACCTTCTGTAGATACATAGTTTCTTGCGACGCTTACTAAATCAAATAATAACAATCCAACCAAAACGATAATGACCACATTCTCTTTTAATTTTTCTTTGATAAATGCCCATATAACAATAGCGGTAACTAAAACTAAGAGTAATGAACGAATGGCATCTTTTGTAAATATAGCGGATCGATCTTCACGAATAATTTCCATAAATTGAGGACCAAAAACAGCTTGCTCATAATACGCATCATTTAAACCAATAAAATCAAATAATGAGGATTTAAATACCATAAAGAATAGTATGATTCCAGATAAAATTCCGGTACTTATATATAACGCTTTTTTCTTTTCTTCCATTTTAACTTCCTTATTAAATAATCTAGCTAAAGCCAACACACCTAAAATAGGAATACATAATTCTAATATAACCTGTATAGAAGAAACGGCTCTAAACTTGCTATACAAAGGGAAATAGTCAATCATGAAATCGGTTAAGAAACTTAGGTTCTTTCCCCAGGATAATAATATGGACATTAAAATTCCGCCAACAAGCCACCATTTTGCTCTGCTTCTAATTAAAAATAATCCTAAGAATGCTAAGAAAATGATTACGGCTCCTACATAGGCTGGCGCTGCAACAATAGGTTGCTTTCCCCAATAGGATGGAATATTTTTTACAATATCTCTAGCACGGTTAGCAGGAATATTTCGCTGTAATAAAAATGTATACGATTTTGAATTTGTTCCTAAATCTTCCGAACCTGCACCACCCATAAATCGCGGGATAAGTAAGTTGAATGTTTCCATCTTACCATAACTATATTCGGTAATATATTCTTTAGAAAGTCCTTGTCGTTCTTTCTTGGAGCCATCCGGATTTATCGTTAATTGACTCTTTCCACGGATACTCCAATCGGCATATTGTTTGGTTGTTAAAAGGCTTGTTCCGTTCACTCCAATACCTAGTACTACAGCTACGGATAGTAATCCGACACTTTTAAAAAAGTGTGGTAATTCTTTTTCTTGATATGATTTTATGAGGTAAACAAATCCTAAAACAACAACTAATAGCATTAAGTAATAGGTCATCTGCGGATGCGATGTCATAATTTCTAGCGACATAGCGACTGCAGTGAGTAAAAATC
>JAGPUY010000283.1 GCA_018067265.1 Oceanihabitans sp.
AACACCCAAAAAGTATTTTAAGAAAACTATTTAGCTATGTGTCTGATGCTAATTTGCAATGGGCAGATATGGGAGATGTGTATGATAAAATCATCATAGGCGATAAAGAATATGACTTTGTAAAAGGGGTTACCAATTTTAAAAACAAAATGATTTCTTATTTTCCGGAAGAAGAAAAAGCCATCACCGAATACATTAATACTATTTTTAAAGCGAGTAAAACCAGTAAGAAATTCTATTTAGACAAATCCCTTCCGCCATTATTAAGCAAGTTAATTGGTGGATTTATGCGAAAACCTTACAATAAATATTCCGACCAAACAACCTACCAAGTACTAAGAAATCTTACCGATAATGAAGAACTAATTAAAGTACTTACCGGACAATATGGGGATTATGGTTTAGCTCCTAAAGAAAGTAGTTTTGTCATGCATACTGCGGTTGCAAAACATTATTTTGCTGGTGGTAGTTTTCCTGTCGGCGGATCCTCTCAAATTGTAAAAACGATAGTTCCTGTAATAGCCAAAGCTGGAGGAACACTTTTAATAAGTGCCGAAGTAGACGAAGTGATTATTGAAAACAATACTGCAAAAGGTGTAAAAATGAAAGATGGAAAATCTTTTTATGCTAAAAACATTATCAGTGGTGCTGGTATTATGACCACGTATAACAAATTACTTCCCGAAGATATAGTAGCAAAACACAACTTAAAAGAACAATTACAAAAAGTAAAGCGATCGGTTGCTTCTGCTTGTTTATATATTGGTTTAGAAGGTTCGCCGGAAGACCTTAAATTACCAAAAACAAATTATTGGATTTATCCCGAAGATCTAGATCATGACGCATGTATTGCACGCTATTTAAAAGATACAGACCAACCTTTTCCTGTGGTCTATATTTCTTTTCCTTCTGCTAAAGATCCAGATTGGCCAAATAGATATCCTGGAAAAAGCGCTATTGATATCATTACGCTTATGCCTAGTGATACTTTTAATGCATGGAAAGGTAGCAAGTGGAAAAAAAGAGGCGAAGATTATGAACAGTTAAAAGAAAAAATTGCCAAACGATTACTCGAAGCACTATTCAAAAAACTACCACATCTTAGAGAAAAAGTAGACTGTTACGAATTATCGACACCATTAACCACGAAGCATTTTGTGAATTATGAGGAAGGCGAAATTTACGGATTAGATCATAGTCCGAAACGATTTAGACAAAAATTCCTAAAACCAAGAACACCCATTAAAAACTTCTATCTAACCGGTCAAGATATTATGACTGCAGGAATAGGATCGGCATTATTTTCTGGTGTTTTAACAGCTACTGCTTTAACCAAAATAAATATCTTAAAGAAAGTACAGGCTTATAAAAGCTAGCTTGTATAGTAATCTATGGTATTTAAATAACACCAGTCCCTACTGCAAACTGTGGCTGCGACTGCGACTGCGACTAACTACTTACTTTTCTGCCCAACAAACTGCTGCTCCTTAGATTTAAAAAGCACATTAAAAGTGGTTAAGCTTCCGTAAATACGCGTGATGTATTGTTGTAAATCTGTTTTTTCTTGTGCTTCCAAATTGCTAGAATTCATCTTTTGTTCCATAAGGCGAAGTTGATCTCTAACCATCGTTATTTTATGAAAAAAGTCTTCCACTTTGATTTCTTTCGGTTTAAGATTAGTGTCTTCTGGTTGCAGAATAAGTTTTCCGCCTTTCCATTTATCTCCAATGGAAACCACTTCCGAAACATCGCTCCATTTTTTGAAAAGCTGTACCAAGCTACTTTCTACATCAAATAAACTCACGGTATCGACTTCGTTTTCTGCTGCTTCAATAACATCAAAATCAGCATTCAATGCTATTTCCTCTAATCCATTCTCTATAAAAGTTACCCAATACCGTTTACTATCTACATTCGTAATTACTCCTTTTCCAAATGCATTGTGGTTAACTCGAGAACATATTCTTAATATTTTCATATCCTTTTTCACTAACTAAAACATTAATTAAAAACCTGTTACACCTTTCTTTTTTGTAACTTATTCAAAATAAAAATCAACCCCTAAAATATAAAATGGAACCTTTCATCTTAATTTATAATTTATACTCAAAAAAAAGTTATTTTTGAGTAACTATAACAACCATAAACCATGATAAAAAAACACCTAATTGTTTTATTTTTTCTTCCTATGCTTAGTTTTTCCCAAGGAAAATCTTTTTGGAAAGAATCCAACGACACCAATTTTAACCAAGACCAATTATTAGAACGAAAATCCACACCTTCTGTATATGATGTCTATACGTTAGACTTCAACGGATTAAAACAGTTACTTTCTGATGCTCCTAAGAGAGAAGCTAATATAAGCTCAGAGATTGTTATACAGTTTCCTAATGCCGAAGGGAAAATGGAAAATTTCGAAGTATATAATGCTTCTATTTTAGACTCCGAATTAGCTAGGAATCATCCAGAAATTCAATCTTATGTTGGTGTTAGTAGAGAAAAAACGGGAACTATCCTTCGCTTTTCTACAACCGTTTTTGGTTTCCATGCAACCGTTCATGCTATCGGACAAACGCTTTACATAGACCCATTAACAAAAGATCTAAAGAACTACGTGATGTATGCTAAAGGAAATCTATACTCTAATTTAGAAGAAAGAATTGGATGTCTTGTAGATGACACTACCGAAAACAGGAATACAGAGACTAGTTCTGGTGCTAGAAATGCAAATGATGGGGTATTAAGAACCTTTCGTTTGGCCTTAGCATGTACGCAAGAATATGCAAATTATCACATTAATGCAGCTGGTCAAGCGGCGGCAACAGATGCGGTAAAAAGAGCTACTGTTTTAGCAGCAATGAACGTTACAATGACTAGAGTTAATGCTATTTTTGAAAGAGATTTATCTACAACAATGATTTTAGTAGACAACACAAGTATTATATTTTTAGCTGAAAATGACGGCTTTACAGATGATGATGCAAACGAATTAATCGTTGAAAACCAAACCATTGTGGACGCAAATATAGGCACAGCAAACTATGATATTGGACATGTATTTACTACTGGAGGTGGCGGATTAGCTTCTCGTGGCGGTATTTGCTATAGTAACG